>JAATGA010000295.1 GCA_015654855.1 Rhodobacterales bacterium | reverse complement strand
GTGGACGGGTGCCTGAGGTCGGGGACGCCTTGGGAAAGGTATCCGTTTCCGGGACGCGCCTGCCCCGGCTGCCGGACCTGACCTCGCAAGCGACTCGAGTCCATTGAAAATTCCGGGCTTTCCCGCGAATCGGTGCCTCATCCACCGGAATCGGCGACCCTTCATCCCGGAATCGGGCACCTTTCGACCTGTCCGCAGGTGCCTTTCGGCTAGTAACATACTGATACAAAATAAAAATCCGAAGGCAAAGATTCCAAATATCCATAAAAATCCTAAACAACATGCCTTGCGGAAGGTTTTCCGATCTTGTTTCAAGGCAGAGGGCCACCCTGATTCACATCCGCCCCGGCATGTGCCATAGTATCGCGAACATCACCCCGAACAGCGGACATGTAGCAGAACCATGGCACAGAAACCGGGCTTCCCTGGCAAGGCCGACCTGCCCCCTTATTTCAATATCGACCCGGCGCAGGCGGCTGGCAAGCTGTCCGCGCCGATCGACACCGCGCGTTTTGCCAAGGCCGCCGCCTTCGCGGCGCGGGGGCGCGACGATCTGGCCCGCCGGGGTTATGCGCCCGATGGCAAAAAGCGTCTGCGCAAATTCTCCACATGGGAGATCTGCAAATATCTGATCCCCGTGAACCCCGCGCATCTACGCCGTGTCCTGCGCCTGAACCCCGACCTGCCGCAGGGGGAGGGGGAGGCGGGCTCCAAATGGTTCACGCTGGAAGAGGTGCTCGCGCTTCGCGACCATTTCGCCAGCGAGGGTGCGAAGGGCCGCGAATACCGGGCCTGGCGGCCCGAAGGGCTGCCGGCCAAGGTGGTCGCGGTCGCGAATTTCAAGGGCGGGGTCGGCAAGACCTCGACCGCGGCGCATCTGGCGATGTCGGCGGCGCTCGACGGGTATCGCGTGCTGGTGATCGACCTTGATTCCCAGGGTTCGATGACCTCGATCATGGGCGGCAAGGTCGAGGATGAATGGCAGACGGTCTTTCCGCTGCTGGCGCGGGACTATGCGTTAAAGCTTCAGGAAGAAAACCGTGTGAGAGAGGCGGCGGGGCAGGCGCCTTTCCCCTTCGACGAAACCCTGGCCGAAGCGTTGAAGGTTTCGCCGCGAAACCTGGTGCAAAAGACCCATTGGCCGAACATCGACCTGATCGGGGCGCAACTGAACCTCTATTGGGCCGAGTTTCAGGTGCCGGTCTGGCGGATGCAGCTCAGAAGCTGGGCCTTGTGGGACGCGCTGACCCATGCGCTGGACGAGGGGGGGCTGATGAACGACTACGACATCATCCTGCTCGATACGCCGCCGGCGCTTGGCTATCTGACGATCAACGCCCTGGCCGCCGCCGATATTCTGCTGGTGCCACTGGGGGCGTCCTTTCTGGAATTCGACTCGACGGGCCGGTTCTTCGACATGATCTATTCGACCTTCGCCTCGATTGAAGAGGGCGAAAACCGGGTCCGCCGCGCTGATGGTCTGCCGGAAATGCGGTTCGAATGGGATGCGGTGCGGGCGCTCGTCACCCGGTTCGACCCCGGCCAGCAGGCCGATCTGGGCAATGTGATCCAGGCCTATTTCGGCGATTTCATGACCACCTACCGCCAGGAGATGACGGTGATGGTCGGCCAGGCGGGCGAGATGGTTTCGGGCATCTACGAGACCGATTACCGCGATTTCAACCGCGACACCTATGTGCGCGGACGCGAGACCTTCGACCGCACCTGGGCTGAGGTGAAAGAGGTGATCCTCGGCACCTGGTGGCGCGACCAGCAACTGGCGAAGGCGGCGAAAGACGGCACAGCGGAGGGCTGAGACAATGGCGAAACGGCGCAATCTGGAAATCCCCTCGACCGAGGATCTGCAACGGATGGAGGCCGAATTCGGCCAGGCCCCGGCGCTGCCGCGCGCCGCGTCGGTCCCCATCGCCCAGGTTGCGGCAGAGGCGGCGGCGGGCTTCGATCCGCGCAGCGCCGATGTGCGCGCCGGGGCCGCGCGCGACCGGGCCGAGGCCGAAAGCTTTCGGGCGGCGAAGGGCAGGGGCCTCGTCATGCTGGACCTCGACCTCGCCGAGATCGACGCTGACGCCCTGGTCCGCGACCGGGTGGTGATCGACGCCGAAGAGATGGAGGAATTGAAGGCCTCGATCGCGCGCAACGGGTTGCGGCTGCCGGTCGAGGTGTTCGAGCGGGCAGGGGAGGGGGCGCGCTACGGGCTTCTGTCGGGCTATCGCCGGCTGATGGCGGTGCGGGCGCTGCACGCCCTGACCGGCGAGGACCGGCACGCGCGGATCAAGGCGGTGCTGCGCGAACCAGAGGCCATGGGAGGCTCCTTCGCCGCCATGGTCGAGGAGAACGAGATCCGCGCGGGGCTGAGCCACTACGAACGCGGGCGGATCGCGGTGATCGCGGCACAGCAAGGGGCTTTCGCAAACGTCGAGGCGGCGGTGGACGCCCTGTTCCCGGTGGCCTCCAAGGCGAAACGGTAGAAGATCCGGTCCTTCGCTCTGATCTTCGAAGAGTTGGGGGATATGCTGAAATTCCCAGATCTGATCCGTGAAAAGGACGGGCTGCGCCTGGCCCAGGCCCTGCGCGACGGGGCAGAGGCGGGCCTGCGCGAGGGGCTGGCCGAGGCTGCGCCGGAGGGGCCGGGGGAGGAGGCGGCGCTGATCGCCGGCCTGCTGGCGGGTCTTGAGGCGCCGGCGCCGGATCCCCGCAAGGGCGGTCGCCCGAAGCGGGCGGAGGGGCCGCAGCGCGCGCTGTCGAGCGGCTTCACCCTCCAGGCGCAAGAGGATGCCAGGGGCTGGATGATCCGCATCGGCGGGCATCGCCCCGTGGGCCGGGATCTGATCGACACGCTGATCGCAGAGCTGCAACGGTTGCTCGACCGGCCGGGCTGAGGCGCGCGGATCGGGAGCGACTCTTCCCCGGGCCGCGTCGCGGGTGCGGGAGACACACCGCCGGCGACCTCACGGGCCGGGCGGGCGGGTCCTTGTTTCATTCGATTTGTATCTGCCGGGTGCGGGAGATGCTCTCCCAAGAGGTTTTGGGGGTGAAAAGCGTCTGCTGCGGGCGAGTTTTTCGGCGGAGGATTGGTATAGGGTCTGTATTTCTTACTAATCCTGATAACTGCATCTTATCAGGATTAGTATCAGATATATGAATTTGCCCATCTTGTGGTTAATATAAGAGAATAATGCGCATATTGATATGTTTGAGCCATATATCACTGTATGCGATACAGGTCCGTATGCGATCGTCAGGGATGCGCCGGCAGGGCATGGGCAGAGGGACAACGCCGCGAACCATCGCGATGGTCCACGGGTTCCCGTCTCCGGGGGATCGCGATACCGGACCGGGCAGGATCGGCTCTCGCGGCAAAACTCAGGTCGTTTACGATCTCCCGGACCGCGCGTCTTCGCCTTCGAGCGCCCTTATATGGCCTGACCGCGACCGATGACCTGGCCGCTGGCTTCATCGAAAACATGCAAGGCGCCCGTTGGCGCAAGGCTCAGTCTGCTGTGCGGGGCGAGGTCTGCATCGCGGTTCAGACGAGCGATCACATTCTGCCCGCCGACCGAAAGCGTGACGAAAAGCGCGTCGCCCACCATCTCGACATTGATCGCCTCGCCGGTGATCGCGCCGCCTTCCCGCGCGATCAGATCTTCCGGGCGAATCCCCAGAAGAACCTGCGCCGTATCGTCGAAGCCCGGAACCGGCAGGTCCGCGCCAGGCGCCACAAAGCGTTGCGCGCGGATTTCCCCACGGATCAGGTTCATTGCCGGCGAACCCATAAAGCCTGCGACAAAGGCGGATGCGGGCCGATCATAGACCTCGCGCGGGGTGCCGATCTGTTCGATCCGGCCGCGGTTCATCACCACCACACGATCGGCCAGCGTCATAGCCTCAAGCTGATCATGCGTCACATAGATCGTGGTGGTGCCCAGCTTTTCATGCAAGGCCTTGATCTGGGCGCGCATATTGCCCCGCAGCCGCGCGTCCAGGTTCGAGAGCGGCTCATCCATCAGGAAAACCTGGGGAGAGCGCACGATTGCCCGTGCCAGTGCGACCCTCTGGCGCTGCCCGCCAGACAGCGCGGCGGGCTTGCGGTCCAGATAGGTGTCGAGCTCCACCATCCGGGCCGCACGGCGAACGAGTTCGCTCTGCTCGGCCTTGCGCACCCCGCGCGCGCGAAGAGGGAAGCGGATGTTCTCGTAGACGGTCATCTGCGGATAGAGCGCATAGCTCTGGAACACCATCGCCACATCGCGCTCGCCCGGCTCGGACAGGGTGACATCGCGCCCGCCGATGCTGATACTGCCTTCGCTTGGAAACTCCAGCCTGGCGACCATGCGCATGGTCCTGGTCTTGCCGCAGCCCGAGGGGCCGAGCAGTACCACGAACTCCCCCTCGTCAATCTTCAGCGACAGGTCGGCGATCCCTGTCGTCGCGCCCCATCGCTTGGTGACGTTCCTGATTTCGACATCGGCCATTTCAGCGCAGCCCCGCAACCACGTCCATCAGACGTGCCACCCGGTCGGGATCGGTCGGACCCCACATCGTGCCGCCGGGTTTCAGACTGACGCCCACGATCGCGCCATCCGCGGCGGAAAGGATCTCGCGCGCATTGTCGGCAGAGAGCCCGGAGCCGACAATCGTCGGCAGCCCGCCCCCCGATTTCACCTCTTCGATTTCCTCAAGCGAGGCGGGGTGACCGGTGCGCAGGCCGGTCGCGATGGCGATGTCCGCCTGAAAGAACGAAACATCGCGTGCCTGTTCGGCAACCGGGCGGTCGCCGACGATCGCGTGCGAGCCGTGTTTGACATGCACATCGGCCAGAACGGCAATGTCAGTGCCGCCGATCCTGGCGCGATAGCGCAGGGCATCCGCAGCCACGCCGTTCATCAGGCCTTCATTCGCCACATAGGCATTCGCCCACTGGTTCACGCGCACGAAGCTGGCGCCCGAAGCCCTGGCGCAGGCCAGCGACGCAAGCGCGGCGTTCGCCACGATGTTGAAACCCACCGGCAACCCGGTTTCCTGCACGATCATCCGTCCGAGAACGGCCATCACCGTGACCGTTTCAAAGCCGATCTGCTCGGGGCGCAAAAAGGGAACATCGCCCGCGTTTTCGATCAGGATGCCGTCGATCCCGCCATCCTTCAGGCGCCGGGCCTCGGCGAGGCCGTGATCGTAGACGGCATCCACGCTGTCATATCCGGCCATGGGGGCGCCGGGGGTCGCCAGCGCATGGACCATGCCGATGATCGGCTTTCTGACCGGGAAAAGCTGCGAAAGGCGGTTGGTCATTGGTTCGTTCCTTCTGCCGCAGCACCGGCCGCGATGGTTTCGTCAAAGCCCCAGATGCGGGCGGCGTTCTTCCAGAACACCTTTTCCCGATCCTCGGGTGAAAGGTCGATCACGCGCAGCTTTTCCTGCTCGACACGCGGACTGACATAGGGCGCGTCCGATCCGTAGGTCAGACGGTCCGCGCCGACATTGGCGATGAAGGTCTTGATGTCGAAAGCGGCCGCCTGCGACATGTCGACGGTGATGTTCGGATATTCCTGGCAGGCAAGGATCGCTTCCCACAGGAAGGAATGCATACCGATATGGGCAAGCACGAATTTTACCCCCGGAAAGGCCTTGGCGGCCTGCGCCTGCAAATATGGCAGATCGCGCGGCGCATCGCCCGAATGGAAGAGCACCGTCAGCCCGTGTTCCTCGCATTTTTCCCACATGGGCGCGGTGACGCGCAGATCGTTCGGGCGGTAGAAATCGTAGCCCGCCACCAGCTTCAGGCCCCGGCACCCCCATTCGCCGACATATTTGTCGATCAGGTCGCGGGTATGTCCGGCGCCGAATGCGGGGTTGATGCGCGCAAGTCCGGCGATCCGGCCGGGATGGCGCAGGGCCGCCTCGCCCACCTGCATGTTGGCCTTGTCGTAATCGGCATCCCAGGGCGGACTCATCACGCGGTCATGGGGGAAAAGCACCCCATGCGAAGCCCCCTGTTCGTCGAGAAAGTCGATCACGCTGTCGGGATCGCCTGCGATCAGCCTGGGGCAGCAGGTATGGGCCGCCACATTGCGATCGGTCCCATAGTGGATATGTGTGTCGATAATCCGCATCACTTGTCCTCGTATTCGAAGAAGATCCGGCGCCGGGTCTCGATGCGTTCCAGTCCGACCAGATTTGTCTGGCAGCCCCATTTCTCGACCACGAAACTGGCCATGGTGGCGGCATATTCGGCGGCGTCCCGCAACTTGTGACCCTTCAGTATCATCGCGATGGCCGCTCCGGCAAAGGAATCCCCCGCGCCGGTGCTGTCGCAGACCACCGAGGCGGGCACCGCATTGCAGAAGAACTCCCCTTCCGGGGTCAGCCAGCGGCTGCCGCGCGCGCCTTGCGTCATAACGATGGTCTGCGGCCCGGCAGCCTGCAATTCACCAAGCGAACGCATGTCCAGCAGGCGCATCAGGGCCTGGGCCTCGCTTTCGCTGATGAAAAGCATGTCGGCGGCGGCCAGAAAGTCCGGCGCAAGCTCGTTCGCGGTGCCGACCATGCCGTTAATTGCCGTCAGTTTGCCGCGGCGGCGCGCGTGGCGCAGCGTTTCAAGCGTATAGCCGCAGAATTTCTCGCTGACCGCGACGGCCCGGGCGCGTTCGATCTGGGTGATCGGCGGCTCCCAGGACGACTGGTCGGCGGCGATGCCCAGGTGCGAATAGCAGACGCTGCGGCCTTTCGGATCCGAAACGTTGTAGCTGTAGCCCGAATCCTCGCCCGCGCGGACATCCACCCCGGAAAGGTCAACGCCAAGTTCCAGAAGATGCGCACGATAGCCCGAGGTGTTGAAGTCGTCGCCCACCACCATGCCAAGCCCGACCTTGACGCCAAGCGAGGCCGCGGCAGCCCCCAGATTGGCCGAGCAATCCCCGAAGAATTTCGTGTGGATCAGCTTTGACGGCATATCGAGCGGCACGGTCTCACCCTCGTCGGGGTAATGCGAGGCGCGCAGAATATAATCGAAGATCGTCCACGAGCCGACGGAAAGGAGGTCGAGCTCGCTCATTTGACCGCTCCCATCGTCAGGCCGCGCGTGATGTATCGCTGAAGAAAGATGGCGCCCAACATGCCCGGCACTGCCGCGATCACGGCCGAGGCCGCCATAAGCCCCCATTTGATCTGGTCGAAAGTCATGGATTGCAGGATTCCCATAGTCACGGGGCGGGTCGCGCCGCCCGAAAGGATCAGGCCGAAAATCAGATTGTTCCAGCTGAAGATGAAGGCGATGATGGTCGCCGATGCGATGCCCGGCAGCGCGATGGGCAGGATCACCGCGCGAAGCGTCAGCCAGACCGAAGCTCCGTCGACCCGTGCCGCCTCTTCGATCTCGGCGGGGATGTCCTTGAAGAAGGACATCATGATCCAGATCACCATGGGCAGACAGATAAGCTGATGGGCCAGGATCAGGCCGATGTAAGTGTCATAGAGCCCGATCTTCATGTAGATCATAAAAAGCGGCAGGATGACCATCAGCTCGGGCGCGAAGCGGAACGACAGGAAGGTAAAGGCGATATGATCGCGACCTGGAATCGCGCCGCGCGCCAGCGCCCAGGCTGCCGGCACCCCCAGGATCACCGAAAGCGTCACGGCACAACCCGATACGATGATCGAGTTCAACATGAAGCGCACGAAATCAGGCCAGTGGCCGGGGCGGTCGCCGACCAGAATTGCGCGGTAATTGTCGAGTGTCGGCCTGAAGATGAACTTCGGCGGCCAGGCGATGATGTCGCGGAACTCCTTGAACTACATCATCAGGATCCAGAGGATCGGGGCGACGAAGAAGGCAAGGAACAGAAGCTGTGCCCCAAGACGCAACATGCGGGGGATCAGGTTTTTCGTCATGGGTCAGCCCCTCGACCGGCGGCGCCACAACCCGGTCAGGATCATGGCGGCGACATAGGAAATCAGCCACAGCACGAAGACGATGGCCATGGCGCGGCCGACGTTCGACCAGCGGAACGCCTCTTCATAGGCGGCGACATGAAGGGTGGTGGTCGCATCCATCGGTCCGCCGCGCGTGGTCGCATAGAAGAGCTCGAAGCTCTTGAGGCTGTCGCTGACGCGGAAAAGCGCCACCAGCAGAAGGAAAGGTACAAGCCAGGGCAACTCGATCGCCCGGAATACCAGCCAGCGCGAGGCGCCGTCGACTTTCGCAGCCTCCAGCTGGTCGGTCGGCATGGCCTGAAGCCCCGCCAGAAGGATCAGCGCAGCAAACGGGGTGAAGACCCAGGTGTCGATCAGCAGCACCGACATGAGCGCCGTATCTATATGGGAAAGCCAGCCGAGCGCGGGCAGCCCGAGCGTTCCCAGAAGCCAGTTCAGAAGCCCGGCCTGTGGCTGCATGAGCGTCTTCCACATAAGCCACGCCACCACCGGCGGGATCAGCAGCGGCAGCACGAGCGTGCCGCGTAAGATCGGTTGCAGGCGGCTGTTCGCGTTCAGAAGCAGCGCCACGCCAAGCCCCAGCGGGATCTGCACCACGATAACGGCGACCGCGTAGAGCAGCGTCCGCCAGAGAGCGTCGATGAACGCAGATTGGCCGAAGAGCATCGTAAGATTGCCGATACCGATGAAACCGGAGGTTTCGACATAGAGTTTGCGGTCGGTCATCGCGGTGTAGATGCCTTGGGCAAAGGGCACCATGACCGCAATCAGCATCAGCAACGCCGGCAGAAACATCAGGTAATAAGCGATACGGGAAGAGCCCGCGCCACGGCTATTCGGGTGCACGACGGCAACTCCTGTCGGTGAAGGATCGGCGGAGGCGCCCGGAGAACACCCGCGGACCTGACGGCGAGGCCAGCGGGCGTTCCCGGCCCTTATCAAAGACCAAGCATACCTTTGATGTCGTCTTGCGCGGCGCAAAGAGCGCTGCGGGTATCGGTTCCCTTGAAGTAGACCTCCTGAACGGCGGAAGCCCAGCGGTCAAGCGCGCGGGTCAGCTCGGGGTGGGGCGGAAAGCGCACGGCGGCCACTTCCTCCATCGTCTCGACGGTTTTGCGGTATTGGCCGGGTTCCGATCCCCAGCTGTCCACCATGGCCGCAACCTTCGGATCAGCCCAGGCCGAAGCGCGCACGGGGTTCATATTGCCCGCGAGATGGGTCGCGATCATGGTTTCCGGCAGGGTTGCCCATTCGAGGAACAGCCAGGAGGCATCCTTCTTGCCGGAGGCCGCGTTCATCGACAGGGCCCAGATCCAGGCACCCGCCTTGCGCTCGCCGGTCGGGCCAAGCGGTGTCGGCGCATAGGCGACATCGTCGGAGATGGCCGATTGCTCGGGATCCTCGTAGACCGGCGCAAAAAGATCGCCCTCGTTGAACGACAGCGCATACTGGCCGGACGAAAAGCCTTGCAGCGCCTCATACCAGGTGAAGGCACCGGCGCCGGCGGGCGAGGCGGTCTTCACCAGCGTGACGAAATCGTCCGTGGCCTGCACCGAGGCATCCGAACAAATTCCAAGTGCGCCGTCTTTATCCAGCATCTCGACGCCGTAGGATTGCAGCATCGTCCCGAATGTCAGGAAAGGCAGATCCCAATAGGTGTCGAAACGGGTGATCATGCCGTATTGGGCCGACCCTTTGTCCAGCTTGTCAGCCATGCCAAGCAGTTCCGCATAGGTTTTCGGCGCGGTCAGGCCGAGTTCGGCGAAGACGCCAGGCCGATAGGCCAGCATGTAGGTCTCGGTGTTGATGGGCAAAGCCCAGAGATCTCCCTCGCCGATGCCCTTGAGCGGTTCGCGTGTCCAGCGGTTGGATGACAGCACGCCCGGAAAGAAATCATCAAGCTTGTAGGTTTCGGCATCCGTCTTCGAGGAATCCGCCAGATAGGGGTCAAGCGGTTCGATCCAGCCCGCAGTCGCATACTGCCAGTTGTTGAGGGGCGAGGTCATGAAGACATCGACCAGCCCCGCGCGCGAGGAGAGGTCGGCCAGGATTTTCTCGTTCCCGGCCTGTTCCGCCAGAACCTCGAGGTTGACGCGGATTCCGGTCTTCTCCTCGAATTGCGGCAAAAGCGGGCGCAGGGCGTCGACAAACTGGTGAGAGATCAGCAGCACGTTGATCTCGGTGCCGCTGGCCTGCTTCCAGTCGATGTCCTTGCCAAAGCCCGGACTGGCAAGCGCCGTCGTCGTGGCAATGATGAGGGGCAGAAGCCCGCCTTTGTAAGTCATCATGCGATCCGTTCCTGTTGGTGGCGTTTTCTTGTGCCACCCATTCTAGGGCTCGCCCGAAGCATATTCATTGTATGAACAGGACATAGTGATGTAGATTTTTACCCAACCATTCCTGTTCTGCCCGCCCAACGTGCAAATGTCGCCGTCTGATTCCGTCCTGCTGCAACCAGATTCCGCGCGGCTGGCGGTTGGCATCCTCTTGCTCGACCATTTTCAGATCTCTGCCTTCGGCTGCCTTCGCGATACGTTGAATCTGCCTGAAAAGTTCGACGGGGATGATCGGCGGGACCGGCTGTCGATCATGTCCCCCACCGGCCAGCCGGCGCTTGCCATGGGCGGGCTGGAGATTGCTGCCCATGATGCGCTGCTCTGGCCGGAAGCTTTCGACTATATCGTCGTGATGGGCAGTCTGAGCGCACGTCTCTGGCGCTGGTCGAACACTGTCAGCCGGTATCTGCGCTCTGCCGACAGGCTGGGCGTCACGCTTGTCGGGGTCGGGGACAAAGGGGTCGCGACGCTGGCGCGATTCAAACTGCTGGACGGATACGCGGCCTGCGCGACGCCGACCGAATGCGCGGTGCTGCAAGAGCAGTTCCCGCAGGTCGGCTTTCGGCCGGATCGGATTTTCCTCGAAGACCGCAAGCGTATCACCTCGCTCGAAGGCACGGTCACGGCGGATCTTGCCGCATTCCTGCTTCAGCGTCACAAGGGCGAGCAGGCCGCCCGCCAGGCTTGCACAACGATGGGTCTGAGCGGGAGGCGGGCGCCCGAGACACCGCCACCGGTCGCCTCGGCCTTTGGCCGGTTGCACAATCCGTTGTTGCAAAGGGCGATCGGGCTGATGACGGCAAACATCGCCAAACCGACACCCGTGGACAGCCTCGCTGCCCGGCTGGGCCTGTCGCGGCGCCAGCTTGATCGGATATGCGAAGCCGAGACGGCCGAAACCGCCAAGGGTCTCTGGTTGCAGATCCGCTTGCGCGAAGCCGCGCGCCTGCTGGTTCAAAGCCATGGCTCGCTGAGCGAGATCGCCTGGGCCACCGGCTTCACCGATGCGCCGCATCTGTCGCGCAGTCTGCGCCGGGTGTTGCAGATCAACGTGTCGCAATTGCGCCGGGCGAAGGGGTTGCCCGGCGCGCATGGGCCGGAAACATAACCTCACCCAGGTCGTGCCGGCGGCCCTGATCGTGTAAGCGCCTCTCGAAGACAGCGATGCGCCAGGACGGGCCGGCAGGAGGCACCGGTAGGGTAGCCAATGCCCGCTAAAGTGCGATCGTATCGAAGGTCTGGCGGAAATAGGTGAACAGCGCCATCGCCTGCGGCGACAGTTCGGCGCCACGCCGCCAGGCGAGCCCCACATCCATGGACGGGACGGGCTGTTCCGTCTCGACCGTGACGATGCGTTTGCCCTCCAGCGACCAGGGGCGATAGACCATATCCGACAGGACGGTGATCCCCTGGCCATTCGCCACCATCGAGCGCACCGCCTCGATCGACGAGGTGCGCAGCGTGACCTTGGGCTGGACCGGGCCGAAGGTCCAGTATTTCATCGTCGTGTTCGCCGCCTCGTCCACGGTCAGCATCACATAGTTTTCCTGAGTGATGTCGGCCAGGTCGACCCGACGGCGCAGCGCGAACGGGTGTCCGTGCGGCAGCCACAGCCGCCGCCGCGACCGCAAAAGGGTCTCGGTGTCGATGGCCGGGTCGCTGACGTTCGAGGTCAGCACCACCGCCAGGTCAAAGCGGTTGGCGAGCAGCCCCTCTTCGACGCTTTCGCGGTTCATCTCGTGAATCTGGATGTCGAGGTTGTGATGCAGTCGCGCAATCCGCGCCAGATGTGCGGGCAGGAAGTAGCCGATCACCGTATAGGTCGTGGCGATGACGATCCGCCCGACCACACCGCTGCCCCTTTCGCGGATGTTCACCGCCTCGTCCATCTTGGTCAGGATCTCGTAGGCCAGCGCCAGCAACTCGCGCCCGGGCTGGGTCATCTCCATCCCGTGGGGGGTGCGGGTGAAAAGCTCGACGTCGAGTTCCGCTTCGAGGTCCCGAATCGCGGTCGTCACCGCCGATTGCGAGATCGACAACTCGCTCGCGGCGCGGCTGACCTGGCCGGTTTCGGCCGTGGCGACGAAGTATTTAAGTTGCCTGAAATTCATCTTTCCATCTGATTTTCAGATACCATAGTTCAGGATTCTTGTCTTCCTTGGTTCGGCATTTGCCGAAACTTGCTGCAATCACAAGAAACACGGTGGTTTAGCCCTGGCCGCGCGCGGCATCGGTATCTGATTTTCTGAAAGTTGTCGACGCTGTATTTAAATTTTACATGACGCCGGTCCTGCGGAACTCTGCGTGCACAAGAACAGAACCGGACCCGCGAATGCCGAAGGCGATAGATCTGAACTGCGATCTCGGAGAAGGCTTCGGCCATTGGTCGATCGCCGAGGCGCCCGAGGACGAGTTGATGGAAATCATCTCCTCGGCCAATGTCGCGACCGGATTTCACGCCGGCGATCCGATGCAGATGAATCGCATCGCGAAACTGTGCCGGGAACATTCGGTCGGCCTGGGCGCGCATCCCGGCTATCGCGACCTGATCGGCTTCGGCCGGCGCCGCATCGACGCCTCGGCCGACGAGCTGGTCAGCGATATCCTCTACCAGGTCGGCGCGCTGCGCGAGTTCGGCCGGCTGCATGGCGTGCCGCTTCAGCATGTCAAACCGCATGGCGCGCTGTATATGGAGGCCGCGCGGAACGAGAACCTGTCGCTGCATCTGGTCGAGACGCTGCGCCGCACATCGCCCGACGTGGCGATCTTCTGCATGGATGTGTCGGAGACCTATGCCGTCGCGCGTCGTCTGGGCCAGCCCGTGGTGCGCGAGTTCTATGCCGACCGCGACTATGACGACAGCGGATCCATCGTCTTCACCCGCCGCGCCGCGCCGCCCTCGCCGGAAAAGCTGGCCGAGAAATGCCTGCGTGCCTGCCTCGAAGGCCGGGTCGAAAGCGTTACCGGCAAGGATGTCGCGGTCGGTTTCGACTCGATCTGCTTTCATTCCGACACCCCCGGCGCGCTGGCCATCGGCCGCGCTATCCGCAAGATCCTTTTGAACAATGGGATCACCATCGCCCCCGCGGCCATGGTGATCGGCAAAAACTGACCGACAGGAGAGAGCCATGACAGATATTCTTTCGCCCCTTCCCGGCACCTTCTATCACAAGCCCTCGCCCGACGCCGCACCCTTCAGGGCGGCAGGCGATGCGGTCGCGGTCGGCGACACCATCGGCCTGATCGAGGTGATGAAGACCTTCATCGAGGTCCAGGCGGAAGAGGCGGGCACCTTCGCCGCCTATGCTGCCGAGGATGCCGGGCCGGTCATGGCGGGCGAAACGCTTGCGACGCTGGCCTGACGCCATGGCGATCCAGAAGCTTTTCATCGCCAACCGGGGGGAGATCGCCGTGCGCATCATCCGCGCGGCGCAGTCGCTGGGGATCCGCACGGTCCAGGCGCATTCCGAGGCCGATGCCGATATGCTGGCCGTCCGGCTGGCGGATGAGGCGATCTGTGTCGGCCCGGCCCAGGCGGCAAAATCCTATCTGAACATCGAAGCGGTGGTTGCGGCCGCCAAAGCCTCGGGCGCGGATGCGGTGCATCCCGGATACGGCTTTCTGGCCGAGAATGCCGGCTTTGCCCGTGCGGTCGAAGAGGCGGGGCTGATCTTCGTCGGTCCCACGCCCGAAACGATCGAGCGGATGGGCGACAAAGTTGCGGCCAAGGTCGCGGCCAAAGCCGCCGGCGTGCCGACCGTTCCCGGCTCCGACGGGCGGATCGTCGCGGCCGAGGCCGTCGCGATTGCTGAAGCCATCGGCTATCCGGTGATGATCAAGGCCGCCGCCGGCGGTGGCGGGCGCGGTATCCGCATCGCCGAGACGCCCGAAGACCTCGCCCGTCTGGCCCCCCAGGCGCGGGCCGAGGCCGAGGCCGCCTTTGGTGACGGCGGGCTTTATCTGGAACGGGTGATCCGCAATCCCCGCCATATCGAGGTGCAGATCCTCGGCGACGGCACCGGGGCTGCGGTCCATTGCTTTGAACGCGAATGCTCGCTGCAACGCCGCCGCCAGAAGGTCTGGGAAGAAGCCCCGGCTTTCGGTCTGCCCGAGGCGACGCGCAAGGCGCTTTGCGACAGCGCCGTCGCGCTGGCAAAGGCCGTGAACTATCGCGGCGCAGGCACGATCGAATACCTTTACGATGCCGCTGCCGACGATTTCTTCTTCATCGAGATGAACACCCGCATCCAGGTGGAACATCCGGTCACCGAGATGATCACCGGCCTCGACCTGGTGGCGCTGATGCTGCGCATCGCGGGGGGCGAACCTCTGCCGGTCACGCAGGACCGGATCACCTGCACCGGCCACGCCATCGAGGTGCGGCTGAACGCCGAGGATCCGTTCATGCAGTTCCTGCCCTTCCCGGGCAAGGTCGCGGGCCTGAAGATCCCCGAGGGCGTGCGCTTCGACCACTTTCTTTACGAAGGCTATCAGATCCCGCCCTTCTACGACTCGCTTCTGGGCAAGCTGATCGTCCATGCGCCGACCCGCGCCGGGGCCATCGCGCTGATGGCCGAAACGCTGAAAGGGATCGAGATCGCCGGGCTGAAGACCACGATCCCGCTGCATCTGGCGCTGGCCGCCGATCCGGGCGTCGCGGCGGGTGATTTCCATACCCAATGGCTGGAGCCCTGGCTCGCGGCCGGCAACCTCAAACCCCGCGCAGCATAGGAGAAAGCCCGTGAAAACAAGGTATTCCTTCGGCGGCGACGAACATGTCTATGTCGAGATCGACGAGGAAATGTCGCTCGACGCCTTTTTCGTCGCGCTGTCGCTGCGCAATGCGGTGGCAGAGGCGAAGATCCCCTGCGTGACCGAGATCTGTCCCTCGAACGCCTCGTTCGAGGTGCGCTTCGACCCCGATGTGATTGCGCCCGACGAGATCATGGCCCGGATCAAAGATCTGGAACACAAGGCCGAGGCGGGCGAGAAGCGCATCGACACGCGGATCATCGAGATCCCGGTCTATTTCCAGGACCCCTGGACACATGAAACGCTGATGCGGTTCCGCGAGCGGCATCAGGACCCGTCGGGATCCGACCTCGACTATGCGGCGCGCATCAACGGCTATGACAGCGTGGCGGCCTTTATCGAGGCCTATCACTCGAACCCCTGGTTCGTCTCGATGGTGGGCTTCGTCGCGGGCCTGCCGTTCCTCTATCAGCTCGTCGAACGCGAGCGGCAGATCGAGGTGCCGAAATACCTGCGGCCGCGCACCGATACGCCGAAACATACCATCGGCCACGGCGGCGCGTTCGGCTGCATCTATTCGGTGCGGGGCGCGGGCGGCTATCAGATGTTCGGGATCACCCCGGTCACCATCTATGACCCGACCCAGAGCGTGTCCTACCTCAGGGACTTCATGGTCTTCTTCAACCCCGGCGACATCGTGAAGTGGAAGCCCGTCGACCGGGCGGAGTTCGACCGGATCGAGGCCGGCATCAAGGCTGGCACATGGGCGCCGCGCATCGCGCCGGTGACTTTCGATCTGACCGAATTCAACGCCGATGTCGCAGGCAGCAACGCGAAACTGATGGAGGCCCTCAATGGCGTTTGAGGTCATCAAGCCCGGCCTGTCCACCACGATTCAGGACCTTGGCCGCCCCGGATATTTCCACCTCGGCATTCCCGAAGGCGGCGCAATGGACCGTGCAGCCTTCCGCATCGCCAATATGCTCGTCGGCAATGACGAGGGGGCGGCGGGGCTGGAAACCACCTTTATGGCGCCGGAACTGAAATTCGACGCCGATACGCTGGTCGCGGTGGCCGGGGCCGATATGCCGGTCAAGGTCGATGGCGCGCCGCGCGAGGTCTGGACATCCTTCCTGGTGAAGGCGGGGCAGACGCTCAGCTTCGGCTTCCTGAAATCCGGCGCGCGGGCCTATATCGCCTTTGCGGGCGGCATCGACACGCCCGCAGCGCTTGGCAGCCGGTCGACCTATCCGATCGGCGCGCTTGGCGGGTTCGAGGGGCGGGCGGTCAAGGCGGGCGACGTGGTGCCTGTCGGCAAACCGTCCGGCGCCCTTGTCGAACGCGCGCTGGACAAGGCGCTGCTGGCCAGCCTGCCAAAGCCGGTGGAACTGCGCGTGCTGACCGGGCTTTACTGGCATCGCCTGACCGAGGCCTGCCAGGAACGGTTCTTTGCCGACGAATGGACCGTGGCACCCGAGGCCGACCGGATGGGCTATCGCTTCCGCGGCGGCCATCCGATGGAATTCGTGCCGCGCGAACAGCCGTTCGGCGCGGGATCGGACCCGTCGAACATCGTCGACGGCTGCTATTCCTACGGCTCGATCCAGGTGCCCGGCGGGCAGGAGCCCATCGTGCTTCACCGCGACGCGGTTTCCGGCGGGGGGTATTTCACCCTCGGCGCGGTGATCTCGGCCGATATGGACCTGATCGGGCAACTGCAACCGAATACCAAGGTGCGTTTCGTCAACGTCACCATGGACGAGGCGCTGAAAGTGCGCGCCGAACGCAAGGATCGACTGGCCCGCATCCGCGCAAGCCTGGGCTGATCCCAACAACAAGCGGACAATCCGCAATCCGTCGCCCTATCCCAACAGAGAGGTCTCTGAACGATGAAACATGCCCGTATCGCCCTTGCCCTGCTGGGCAGCACGCTGATCGCCGCGCCCGCCATGGCCGACGAATGGTTCCCCTACCCGGCCGAGGAAATCACCCCTGCCTTTTCGCCGGACGGCAAGCCGTCGCCGGTGACCTATGAGGCGCTGCCCAAGGCCGAGATGGCCTGGAACGTCTGCGTTTCCTTCCCGCATCTGAAGGACGCCTACTGGCTGGGCGTCGACTATGGCGTCACCGAAGAGGCCAAACGCCTGGGTGTGAAGCTGAACGTGCTGGATGCCGGCGGCTATACCGAACTGCCCAGCCAGATCAGCCAGATCGAGGATTGCGTCGCCGGTGGCGCGCAGGCCGTGGTGATCGGCGCGATTTCCTATGACGGTCTGAACTCGCTGGTGAAGGATCTGGCGTCGAAGAGCATCCCCGTCGTCGACGTGATCAACGGCATGTCCTCGCCCGATCTCGCCGCGAAATCGCTGGTATCGTTCTGGACCATGGGCAACGAGACCGGCAAATACCTGGCCGCGAAACACCCCGCCGGGACCGAAGAGGTCACCGTCGGCTGGTTCCCCGGCCCGGCCGGCGCCGGCTGGGTCGAAGCCGCGAACACCGGCTTCATGGAGGCCGTCAAAGGCTCGGCCGTCAAAGTGCTGGAACCCCGCTACGGTGACACGGGCAAGGAAGCGCAGCTGAAGCTGGTCGAGGACGTTCTGGCCTCGAACCCCGAGGTCAAATACATCGCCGGCACCGCCGTGACGGCCGAGGCCTCGACGGGCCTGCTGCGTGAACGCGGTCTGACCGACAGCGTGGGCGTTCTGGCCTTCTACCTGACCCCGGGCGTCTACACCGGGATCGAGCGCGGCTTTATCGAGGCGGCCCCGGCGGATTCCATGGTCATCCAGGGCCGGATCGCGGTCGACCAGGCGGTGCGCATCCTCGAAGGCAAACCCTACGTCAAACATGTCGGGCCGAAGATCTTCGTCATCACCAAGGACAATATCGGCGAAACCTCGCGCGATGCGGTTCTGCCGCCGGACAGCTTCCAGCCGGTCTTCTCGGTGAACTGAGCCTTAGCGATCTGAGCAACGGTGCGCCCCCGGCAGGGGCGCACCCCGAACGCCGGAGCATCGCCCGTGACGACACCCCATCCCCTTCTTGTGACCCGGGGGCTGACCAAGGCCTGGCCGGGCGTGCTCGCGCTGAACGCCGTGGATTTCGATCTGCACGCGGGCGAGCTCCATGTGCTGTTCGGCGAAAACGGCGCGGGCAAATCGACCATGATCTCGCTGCTTGCCGGAGCAAACACCCCGACCTCGGGTGAGATCATCATGAACGGTGAAGGCGTCAGCCTGACCTCTGTCGCCGATGCGCAAGAACGCGGCATCTATACCGTCTTTCAGGAATTTTCGCTGATCCCGACCATGACGGTCGCGCAGAACATGTTCCTTGGCCGCGAACCCGGCCCCGGCCCCTTTCTGTCACCGGGCGAGATGCGCCGCCGCGCGCGCGCCGTCCTGTCGGAACTTGGCTTCGCCATTGCGCCCGATACGGTTGTTGCCCGCCTGTCGCGCGCGCAGCAGCAGATGGTCGAGATCGCCAAGGCCGTCCAGGGTGGCGGCCTGTCGGTTCTGATCCTTGACGAACCTACCGCCTCGCTGACCGACCGCGAGGTCGATCAGCTTTTCGCCGTGATCGCCCGGCTGAAATCCGAAGGCGTGGGCATCATCTATATCTCGCACCGCGTCCATGAATTTTCCCGCATTGCGGAGCGCGTCACAGTCCTGCGCGACGGGACGAAAATCGGCACCGAGGCCATGGCCGGTATGACCGAAGAGCGGCTGGTCGACATGATGGCCGGGCGTGAGATCCGCAACATCTATCCCGACATCCCCCATAATCCTGGTGAGATCCTGCTGGAGGCCGGGGGGATCGAAGCCCCCGGCGTTCACGGCGCATCCGTCACCGTGCGACGGGGCGAGATCCTGGGAGTCGCGGGCCTTGTCGGTTCCGGCAAATCGCGGCTGTTCCGGGCGATCATGGGGCTTGCCCCCCTGCGCGCCGGAAAGGTGCGGTTTAAGGGCCAGGATATGACCGGCGCCCCGACCCGCGCCATGGTGAAGGCCGGCGCCTGGTATCTGTCGCCCGACCGCAAGCATGAGGGGCTGATCCTGGCCGAACGGCCGTTCGAAAACCTGCGCATGGATCTGATGCTCGAAGGCGGCCCGCTTCTGAACCTGCGCCGCCTGCGCGAACGCGCGGCCCGGATCTTCGGCCATGTCGAACTGCCCGAATCCTATCGCAGCCGTCCGGTTGCAAAGCTGTCGGGCGGCAACCAGCAGAAGGTGCTGTTCGGCAAGGCCTTTGGCCATGACGCCGATCTTTATATCTTCGACGAACCGTCGGTGGGCGTCGATATGGGCACGCGCGCGGCGCTGTATAAGCTGATCGCCGAGTTGGCCCTGAAGGGCAAGGCGGTGATCCTGATCTCCTCCGACCTGCACGAGGTGATGAACCTCGCCCATCGCGGCATCGTGCTGGCCAACGGCCGGATCACCGCCGAGCTGACGCGCGAGGAACTGACCGAGGACACGATCCTGCGCAATTTCTTCGACCGCGCGCAACCTCAACCCGAACCCCAAGGAGCCCTCGCATGACTGAGGCAAAACCCCTCCCCGGTGTGCTGTCGATTGCGGTGCGCCTTTTTGTGAAGCTTGGCGTTCTGCCGTTTTTCCTGCTGATCTCGGTGGTGGTCTTTGCCATGCTGTCGCCGAACTTTCTGTCGTTGCAGAACCTGATGAACGTGGCGCGGCAGTCGGTCTATCTGGTGCTGGTCTCGCTGGGGCAGATGCTCGTGCTGATCTCGGGCGGGTTTGACCTGTCCGTCGGCACGGTGATCGCGCTGTCCTCGGTCATTTCGGCGCTGGTCATGGTCTGGGCCTCGTCGGTCTTTCCCGATGCGGTCTGGCTGGTGATCCTGCTGGGGGCGCTTGCGGGCTTTGGCGTCGCGCTGATCGTCGGGGCAATCAACGGTATCGGCGTCGCGGTTTTCGAAGTTTCACCCTTCATCATGACGCTTGGCGTGTCGTCTGTCGGCACGGGTCTTGCGCTGTTCCTGACCGGCGGCGTGCCGGTTTCCGGGCTGCCCTTCGCCTTTGCCGACACCTTCGGCTTCGGCCGCATCCTGGGCACACCCGTTCCGGTGGTGATCGCCCTGATCGCCATTGTCGGCATGTGGCTGTTCATGGCGCGCACCCGCGCCGGCGCGGGTGTCTATGCGGTAGGTGGCAATATCAAGGCCGCGCATCTGTCCGCGATCAACACCCGACAGGTTCTGATCCTCGTCTATGCGATCTGTGCGCTTTTCGCGGCACTGACCGGCCTTCTGCTGACCGCCCGCGTCGAAAGCGGCGAGGCGAACCTGGGCGGCACGATCGCAATGGAATCGATCGCCGCCTGCGTCATCGCGGGCGTCTCGCTGCGCGGCGGGATCGGCCGGGTGGAAAACGTCATGCTGGGGGCGTTCTTTATCATCCTGATGCAGAACGGCATGAACCTCGCCCAGATCAGCTCGTATATGCAGATGGTGCTGATCGGCATCCTTCTGGTGCTGGCGGTGATCTTCGACCAGTTGCGCTATCGCCTGATCGTTCGCGGCTAAGGCTTCGCCTGCGGGCGCAATGCGCCCGCAGATCAGAAATTTTCCTGTCAGGACAATACGATGAAACCCGAGATCAACTGCGATATGGGCGAAGGCTTCGCCATCTACCAGGTCTGCGACGATGCAGAGATGATGAAGCATATCCAGATCGCCAATGTCGCCTGCGGTTTCCATGCCGGCGATGCGTCGGTGATGAACCGCACGGTGGAACTGGCGAAAGCGAACGGCGTGCGCGTCGGCGCCCATCCGTCCTTTCCCGATGCGCAAGGCTGGGGCCGGCGCGAGATGAAGATCGCCCGCGAAGAGTTGCGCGACCTGCTGATCTACCAGGTTGCGGCGCTGAAGGGGTTCCTCGACCTGCACGGAATGCCGCTGAACCACATTAAGCCGCATGGCGCGCTTTACGGCGTCGCGACCTGGGACGAGGAGACCACCCATGCCATAGCCGATGTCGCCGGGATCTTCGGCGTTCCGGTCTTCGGTATGGCGAACACCCTGCACGAAACGATCTGTACGGCGCGCGGCGTGGGCTTCGTGGCCGAGCTTTACGCCGATCTGCCCTATCGCGACGACGGCAGCCTGATCATCATGCGCCAGCCGCCGAAGGTCACGGCCGAGGGTGTGATCGCGCGCTGCAAACGCGCAATGGAAGAAGGCGTCGTGGCCTCTGTCGACGGCACCGATTTTCCGATGCGCTTCGATGTCATCTGCGTGCATTCCGATACGCCCGGCGCAATCGGGGCGGCGCGGGCGCTGCAAACCGCGCTTGCGTGACAAGGGGGCCCGCCATGGACAACATCCGCGACATAACCCGCCTTGTCGACCGCTATTTCGCCGCGCTGCATGCCGGCGATGTGGCGGAAATCGGCCGGATCTTCCTGCCGGAATGCGATCTTATCCAGGCGAAAGGCGAAGGCGATTACGCCCATATGACCCTGCCCGCCTATCTTGAAGTCGTGGCCGGCCGCCCGTCGCCCGAAGCGGCAGGCCATCCGGTGTTCGGAGAGCTTTTGTCGATCGACCTGAACGGCCCGGACCTTGCGGTCGTCACGCTGAACAGCGCAGTCCAGCCCCGGTTCTTCTGCGACTTCCTGACCTTGATCCGCACCGCCGACGGCTGGCGCATCGCGTCGAAAATCTACCGGCTGCTGCGGGTCGGGGACGGCGGCTGACGGTCCCGGACTTTCACCCTGCGCCTTGCCCCGCCCCTGAAAGGCGGGGCTTTCTTTTTCTCAGGCCCGTTCCGCCCGCGCCTGACGACGGGTTTCGCGCGGCGAACAGCCGTAGTGGCTGCGATAATGCCGGGCAAACTGCGCCTGATCGGCAAAGCCCCAGCGATAGGCGATATGCGCCACGCTGTCGCGCACCCCGGGATTGCGCAGATCTTCCTGGCAGCGGGCGAGCCGAAGGGCGCGGATATGGCCGCTGACGGTTTCATCCGCCCCGGCGAACAACCGTTGCAGATAGCGCAGCGACAGACCGCAGGCCTCGGCGACCCGCTGAGGCGACAGATCTGCGGCTTTCAGATTGGCGCGGATGAACTCCTGAGCGCGTTGCAGATGCGCGGTCCGCGCGACGCTGCCGTCGCTGGCGAGCACCCGGTCGTCCTGGCGCAGCGCAAGGCTCAGCATTTCCAGCAGGTGCTGGCCTACACCGTCACGCCCCGCCCGATCCAGGTCGTCCATATGCCGGGTCGCGTTGTGCAGGCTGGACAGGAAATAGGAGGCGATACCCTGCCGGGCGTCGATGCTCAGCGCGACGAAGCGTTGCAGATCGCCGATCCGCGCCGTCAGGCTTTCGGTCGGCACCTTGACCACCCATTGCACATCGCCCGCCATCTGCGCGAATTCATAGGGCGCGTCGCTGCGTTCGACCACGAACCCACCTGGACCGCACTTCGCCTCGCGCGAGAACTGGCGAAAGTTGATCTCGGATCGCGAAGGGACCGAGATCAGCAGCGAGCTGTCCTTCTCTTCGCGCAGATGGCGGGGGGCGCGGCGATAAAGCACGCTGTCGCAGCGGATCAGCGTGATGTCGATGGGACCAAAACGCCAGATATCCAGATCGCCCCGAAAGGCGCCCCGATCCCGGCTTTCGATGTCCAGCGCGAAATAAGCGGCCGAGACCGCTCTTTGCCATTCGTCCGTTCCGTTCGCCGTCCACCGTCGTTGCGCAGCAGAGATCATGGGTAAAGCCCCCTCAGGCCTGGGCCGGGCAGGATCGCAGGGATTCGGCGGCCTGTTGGCCGAGAATCGCCCGAAGGGCCGGTCTTTGTCCATTCAATCGCCGGTGTTCGGACCCTCGCGCCCGGCTCGATGATGGTTTGCAGGGCAGATCACGCCCGTTTGCACAGTCATGGACGCATCCGCACAAGAATTTGGGCGCGTATCGCCATGACCTGCGCCCCATCCGGCCACAAACTCCTCGTCTGAACCTACAGGAGACGCGCGCGCATGATGACCTGGGGCACCGCTCGCAAGTCCGGGATTTCCCCCCTGACCTCACCCGAAACGGTCGATGAGGCGCTGGAACTGCTCGCCGGCGGCGGGCCGGACACCCGCGCCATCGCCGGGGCCACCTGGATCATGCGCGGCCCGACCAGGGGCGAGCCGGTGCCCGCCCGTCTTGTTGCGCTGAACCGGATCGCCGAATTGCGCGGCGTCGAAATCGGCGCCCTGTCCGGCCGGATCGGCGCCATGGAAAGCCATGACCGCATCGCCCGCGCCCTGCCCGAGGCGGCGGATCTGCGCGCGTTGGCTGTGGCGGCAGGCGCCTCGGCCAATCCGGGTATCCGCAGACTGGCGACGCTCGGCGGCAATCTTTGTGCGGTGGGCTTTGTCGCGGCCGATCTGATCCCGGCGCTGATGTGCCTCGACGCGCGTGTCGAGGTGGCAACCCCCGAAGGCCGGCGGAACATCGACATGACGGAATTCATGGCGATGCGCCGGGCGGCGGGTCCTTTCCTGGTCGTTGCCGTCCGCTTCGGCCGCAGCGGTTTCCGCACCGCCCATGCGCGGACGCCCGCGCGCGACTATCCCGTTTCCATCGCCAGCCTTTCCATGGCGACCGATGCGGAAGGCCGGATCGCCGATCTGCGCCTCGCCGTCGGCGCGGTCGAGGCGGATGCGAAACGTTGGGCGGGTTTCGAGGATCGCGCGCGCGGCCAGGCCCCGGACCCCGCAGGGATGGCTGCGCTGGCGACAGAGTTTTCGGCTGATTTCACGCCGGTCTCGGCCCTCGATGCGCCGGGCTGGTATCGGCTTCAGGTTCTGCCGGTGCTGGTGCGGCGGGCCTTTGAACAGATCCGCAGGGAGGGCTGAGGCATGGCCGTGGAATTCACCCTGAACGGCGAATGGCGCGATTTCGCGGGCGATCCGCGCACGCCGCTGCTGGACGTTCTGCGCGACGGCTGCCGGATGACCGGGACCAAAAGCGTTTGCCGCGCGGGCTTCTGCGGGGCCTGCACCGTGATGGTCGGCGGCGAGCCGGTGCCATCGTGCCAGCGCCCGATCGGGATGCTGGAAGGGGCAGAGATCGTCACCATCGAAGGGATCGCCCCGCCCGAAGAACTGAACCCCGTCCAGCGCGCCTTTCTGGAACATGATGTCGTTCAGTGCGGCATGTGCTTTCCGGGAATGGTCATCACCCTGACCGATTTCCTGCGGCGCAACGCGGCTCCGACCCGGTCCGGGATAAAGGAGGCGTTGTCGGGCAATATGTGTCGCTGCACCGGATACGAACGGATCATCGACGCGGTGATGTCGATCCGTGAAACCGAAACCCCGGCGGCGGAGGCCGTTTCCCGATGAATATGAAGGTCGATCCCCGCACTGCCGTGATGGACATGCCGCGCCGCGATGCACGCGACAAGGTGACCGGGCGCACCCGGTTCATGGTCGACATGGCCGGTTCCGACGTGCTGCGGGCCGTCGTGGTCCGGGCCGGGAGCGGCGCGGCCAAAGTGCTGCGCATCGACACTTCGGCAGCGGCAAGGATGCGCGGCGTCCGTGGCATCGCCACCGCCGCCGACGCGCCGCAGCTTCACGGCGTGGGTGTCATGGACCAGCCGCTTTTCGTGCGCGACCGGATCCGCTATCCTGGCGAGCCGATCTGCGCCATCGCCGCCGATACGCTGGAACAGGCCCGCGCCGCCGCCGCCGTCGTCGTGGTCGAGACCGAGGAAATGCCCGCCTGCCTGACCATGGCCGAGGCGCTGGCCCCCGGCGCGCCGCTGCTGCACCCCGACTGGAAAAGCTACGAATGCATCGTCGACGGCGTGGCGCGCGGCGGCAATATCGCCTGGGAGGGGAAGGTCGTGCGCGGCGATGTCGACGCAGCCTTCGCCCGCCCCGATGTCAGCGTGGTCGAAAGCTGCTTCCGCGTCGGCCGCCAGAGCCATTTTCCCTTTGAACCGCGCGGGGCCGTGGCCTCTTACGAGGACGGGCGGTTCCATGTGATCACCTCGACCCAGGTGCCATGGACGGTTCGCGCCGTGACGGCACGGGTGATGGGGGTCCATGCCTCGCAGGTGCGCGTGACCGTGCCGCCGGTCGGCGGGGCCTTTGGGCTGAAGTTCGACGCCTCGATCGAACCCATGGCCGCGATCCTTGCGAAAAAGACCGGGCGGACCGTCTCGCTCGTCAACTCGCGCGAGGAAGAGACGCAGACCTGCCTTTGCCGGGAAAACGCCGATATCTGGATCCGCTCGGCCATCACGCCCGAAGGCAAGATCGCCGGGCGCGAGGCCGTGGTGCTGATGGATGCCGGGGCCTATGGCGGCGAGCAGATATTCCTGTCGACCATGACGGCCCATACGCTCGGCGCAGGCTACCGGCTGGAGTCGGTGCGGATGTCGAGCCGCGTGGTCTATACCAACACGCCACCGAACGGGGCGTTCCGGTCCTGCAACGGCGCCTACAATTCCTTCGCGCTGGAACGGCACACCGATGAGATCTGCGAAAAGATCGGCATGGATCCGATGGCTTTCCGCAAGCTGAACGTGCTGTCGGATGGCGATCCCGGCACCACCGGGCAGATCTTCGAGGGCGATGTCCTGGGGCCGATGCTCGACCGGATGGAGGCGCTGCGGGAACGCACCGGCACCCGGGAACACCGCGCGGGCGACAGGCTTTACGGCCTCGCCACAACGGTCGGCACCTGGAACATCTTCGTCGGGCCGTCCTCGGCGACGATCAACCTGAATGCCGACGGCTCGGTCACGCTGATCACCGCGAGCGTCGAGATCGGATCGGGCTCGATCACGCAGGGCGTGCCGCAGATCGTGGCGGCGAACCTCGGCATCCATCCGTCGAAGGTGATCGTGAAGGGCGCCGATACCGATGCGGCGGGCTATGATATGGGCACCGGCGGAGGGCGCACGGTCGTTTCCATGGGCGCCGCCGCCACAGCCGCCTGCGAGGTGGTGCGAGACAAGCTCCTCGATACCGCATCCGAGCTGTTGCAGACCCCGCCCGCCGATCTGGTCCTGCGAAACGGCCGGGTCGAGATCCGGGACCGGCCGGGATCGGGGACGACCATCGAGACGGTGATCGCCCGCGCCGAACAGACCAAAGGGCCGATCTCCGGTTCCGGCGCGTTTACGGCACCGCAAAGCGCCAAGGCCATGCCTGGCTGTGCGGCGGGGCATTTCTTCGATGCGATGGACCTGCCGGTCTTCATCGTGCATGAGGCCGAGGTTGCCGTCGACCCCGACACCGGGGAAACCGAGGTGCTGGCCTATCGCGTGGTGCAGGATGTGGGCCGGGCGATCAACCCGCGCGCCGTGCGTGGCCAGATCCAGGGCGCGGTGATCCAGGGCATCGGTTACGGCATCCACGAGGCGGTGACGATCGGCGCCGATGGCGGTATCGAACAGACCGGGTTCGAGACCTATCACATGCCGCTCGCCCAGGATGCGGTGAAGGTCGAAATCGACCTCTACGAGGGCGCGCCCTCCTGCGGGCCGATGGGGACCAAGGGCATCGCCGAGGTCGCGATCATGAACGGCGGCGCGACCATGGCCTGCGCCATCGCCAACGCCACCGGCAAAAGGGTGCAGCAACTGCCGCTGACGGCGCCGAAGGTGCTGGCGCTGACCTGCGGGATCGAGCCGGTGCTCGACCATCCGCATATCAGCCGGCGCTGGTCCGACAATATCCTGCGCTGATCCCGCCATGGAACCGCGCAGCGCCTGCATCACCTTCGCGGATTTTCCGGTCGCCCCGGGGATCGAAGATCCGAAGAACAGCGCGCTCGCCATCCTGACCGGGACGGAAGGGCCGGCCTATCGCCCTGTCGGGGCCGCGATGTGGATCCGCGACGGGCGGGTGGTGGCAGGCTCGCTGTCTTCGGGCTGTGTCGAGCGCGACATCGCGTTTCATGCGATGGAGTGCCTGGCCCTGGGGCGCGGACGTTCCATCCGTTATGGCGCGGGTTCGCCGTTCTTCGACATCCGCCTGCCCTGCGGCGGGGCGCTGGATGTGACGATTCTGCCCGCGCCGGGGGCGGAGGTTCTGGACGCGCTCGCACGGGCACGAAGCGACCGGCGCGAGGCGCTTCTGTCGGTTTCCGATCGGGGCTTGCGGGTCGGGGCGGACAGCGATGCGCTGCTGGGGCTGAAGCTGGTGCCCGACATCACCTTTCAGGTTTTCGGCAAAGGGCCCGAGGCGGTGACCTTCGCCGAACTCACCGCCTCGGCCGGTTATGCGACGGCTTTGCATTCACCCGATGACGAAACACTTGATGTGGCCCGGTCGGAACGGATCGCGCGGCACCGCCTGCTTCGGCCCGGAGCTTTGGGCGAAGTGGCCCTTGACCGCTATACCGCCGTGACCCTGTTCTTTCACGATCACGAATGGGAGCCCGCGATCCTCGCGCACGCGGCGGGGAGCGAGGCTTTCTACATCGGCGCCCAGGGCAGCCGGCGCACCCGCGCCCGCCGCGACGAGGCGCTGGTCCGCCTGGGTATTCCGGCGGACCGGATCGCCGCGATGAAAGGGCCAACCGGCCTGCTGCCCGGCGCGCGCGATGCCCGCACGCTGGCGATCTCGGTGCTGGCCGAGGTCGTGGCCGAGGCCGGCCGCCTGCGCCCCGGCAGTCGCGCGGACGACCGGCACCTGATCAGGGGCTGAACACTTGAAGGCATGGCACTGCCGGAGGTCCGCGCCGATGTCGGGGTGCAGGATACGCATCTGCGGCAGGGGGCAAACCCGCGATCTGCCGAGGCATCTTTCGCGGCCGCCACGCGTCTCCTCCATATGTTCGGCGTCAACATGCCGGCCCCTCAGGTTTCAGCGAGCACCATTTCGGCAAGCGCCTGGGTGGTGATCAACCCGTTCAGGAAGCCCGAGCGCAGCACGCTGCGCACCGCCCGGCATTTCTCGGTTCCCGCCGCTACCGCCACTACCTCGCGCGACTCCATCAATTGCAGGTCGAGCGCAATCATCCGGCGCGAGATCGCTGTGTCGATGGGCCGGCCGGCTTCATCCAGAAGGTTGCCCAGCAGATCCGCAGTCGCACCGCATTGTGCCAGCTCCGCCATCTCCCCGTCGTCCAGAAGGGCAAAGGAGTGCAGAAACGACCCGTCTCCGATATGACCGATTCCCCCCATGATCATTGATGCCGTCCCGAGTTTGGCCAGCGCGGAACGGATGCTGCGCTGGCGCAGGAAGAGGTTGCGATCCTCTTCGGTATCAACGACCAGCGGTGCGGTCAGCGCGTAGCCGCTGCCCCCGGTGCGTTCTATCAGGATGTTGATGACCTCGAAGGGATTGGCGGAACTCAATGCGGCGAAATCTCCGGTGGCAGAAACGAATTCGGCCTTGCTGCGGCGTAACGTCGGCAAGTGGCGGACCACCTCCGCCATCGTCCGACCGGAGCCGATACCAAAGACCGCGGGCTCGGTCGGCTCCAGACGACCATGCAAAAATGCGGCCCCGGCGGCGGCGACCACCGGCATCGCGCCTTCCATCGTTTCAGGCAAACCCGAATCCGGCGCAACCGTGCAGCTGGACAGGCCATAGCGCTTCATCAACTCATTTTCGAGTTTGATGCAGCTCGGGCTGACCCGATCGACGAAGAAGCGGACGATACCCTTGTCATGCGCCGCCTGGACCAGGCGATGCACCTTCATCCGGCTGATGCCACGCCGCTCGGCAATATCGGCCTGGCTCAAACCGCCGATATAATGCATCCAGGCGATCTCGTTGATGAGATCCTGGGCATCGGGTTTGCGCGACATGGGTGTGAACTCGCAGGCAAATGAAAGACAGCATGTCTCCGTTACAGAGCAGGCCTCCCTTTCTGCATAGGGAAAGCGGCGACAGGCCGCAAGTTTCCACGCGGACCATGCGGCGTTCGAGGTCGCCGCGTCCGCGGGTTCCGCCCGGCCCCGGCGCCGTTCTTTCGCCGGGCAGGGGAGTGTCGCAACCCGCGGCGACGGGTTGGCCGGACATGCTGTGAACCCCGAAACTTATACGGCCCGAAACCGGGGGGGTTGCCCCGCGCCCAGGCTCGCAGAAGAGCGATCCCGGAAAGATCGCTCACCATGTTCGGTCGTGCCAGGCTTGTCCTGCCCCTGCCGTGTCGCACCGACAGGGCAGGGGCCGCCCGTCGGTCGCGAACAGGCCGACATCGCCGGGATCTACCCGGCGGCGCGCAGTTTCGCCTGCTCCAGCGACCAGTATTCCATGTCGAACAGGTCGGCTTCTGCCAGCGGGGTGAAGCGGCCAAACCGCTCGGCACTCCAGATCACCCGCGCGCTCTGCTCGGCCAGGTCGGCGGCGATGGCGGCCTCCCTGGCGTTGCGGCCGAAGCCTGCGATGCCAAGACCCGGAATCAGCGCCACGCGGGGCATCGGGTCGAGCATGGTCTTGGGCTCTGTCGCCCGGGCCGCGTTGCGGGTGAAATAGGCCTGATACCAGTCGGCATAGGCGGCGAGCGCACGGTCCCAGTCGCCCCGGGCGAAGCCCTTGGCGCCGATCACCAGGCGTGGCTTGATGCGGATCACATGGTCGGGCGTCACCGTGCCGCGGGCCGAGATCTCCGCCAGATCGGGTAGGGCGAGATAACGGTCGATGGCGGGGCTGGAGCGCAGATCGACCGCGAGGTTTTCGCGGAACGGTGCGTGGGCGCCGAGCGCCTCGGCCAGCGCCACGACTTCCGGCGGCGTCCACGACACCCGCGCATCGCCCTCGGGTCCGGTCAGGGGGGCGCCGTTGTCGGCGAGGAACGCCTCGCATTCATTGGTGAAACGCAGGATGTTTTCGTAGGAGGTGCGGGCATCCCCGGCAAAGCTGAAGAGGCCGTGGTTGACCAGGAACATGCCCTCGGTCCCCTCGCCCTCGGCCGCGAAGATGCCGTCGGCCGCATGTGACAAGGCGAAGCCCGGCATGACGTAAGGCACCACGCACAACCGGTCGCCATAGATCGCCCGCGCGATACCGGCCGCATCGGGCTGGTTCGCCAGCGCGAGAGCGGCCGCCGAATGGGTGTGGTCGACCACTTCTTGCGGCAGGAAAGCGTGCATCAGGGCTTCGACCGAGGGCGTGGGGCCGGTTTGGTCCAGCATCTCGGCGCGCAGAAAACGAACCATTTCCTCGTCGCTCATGTCTGGAATGTTGCGCGCGGCCAGCAGTGGGTCGAGCCACATGCCAGGCAGACCCGGCGCCTCGATCGTCGCCAGATCCCAGCCAGATCCCTTGACATGGATCACCGGGGCCAGTTCGCCCGCGCCATTGCGGCGCGCGACCTTGACCGAGGTATTGCCGCCGCCATGCAGCACGAGGTCCGGTTCCTGCCCGATAAGCCGCGAGGTATAGACCCGCAGCGCCAGCGCGCGATCGGCCGGATCCTCGCCGGCCGCAGCCTCGATCCGCGCGGCTTCCGCGTCATCCCAGCGTGAGTGCATCGTGTTTTCCTTTCCTGGCTCCGGCCGGTTGCCACAGGGGCGCGAGCAAGTGCTCTCCGGCCATGATGGAAGCGTGGCGGCTGACTGCGCGCCAGCGCCTTTCGATTTCGGCATAGGCGGCGTGACGCTCGGCCGAAGGGGTGATGCGACGCTCGATGGGGCTGCTCATTGCCGCGACCGCGGCGTCGAGCGTCGGGTAAAGCCCGGCCCCCGCTGCCGCCAGCATGGCGCAGCCGAGGGCAGAGGTTTCCTTGACCGTCGGGATTTCCACCGGGCGGCCCAGCACATCGGCCACGATCTGCGGCCAGGTATCGCCCCGGGCAGAGCCGCCGGTGAACCGGATCGTCTCGTAGCGCCGCCCCGACAGCCGTTCCAGCCGGTCGAGATGGGCGCGGGCGAGGAAGGCGCCGGTTTCCATCACCGCCCGCGCCGCACAGCCGAGGCCGGCGGCGGGGTTGTTGATGTCAAAGCCGTGCAGGCCGAGCGGCGGATGCTCCCACGCGTCGGACTGCATCGGATGGGAGACGGTGGCGATCACGCCCCCCGCACCCGGAGGGGCGGCGGCTGCCATGGTTTCGATCAGCGTGAAACTCGACCCTTCGGCGCCGAAGGCCTGGCGCAGCGGCTCGAAGAAGGTGTCGCGCAGCCAGCGCAGGCTGAAGCCGGTCAGAAAGCCGATGCCTTCCGTCATCCATTCGTCGGGTCGCACATGGCACAGGGTGCGCGGGCCGCAATCGGGGTCGATCAGCGGCCGGTCGGTCAGCACCGTCATCTGCCAGAAGCTGCCGCCGACCAGCGTCGCATCCCCCGCCCGCCGGCCAAGGCCGAGGAGTGCGAGCTGCGTGTCGGCCCCGCCGGCGAAGACCGGCGTTCCCGCGGCCAGGCCGCAGCGCGCGGCGGCGGCGGGGGAGATTTCGCCCAGCCTCGTGCCGCTTTCGCGCACCGGCGCCATGATCGACCGGTCAAGGCCGACAAGCGCCAGCAACTCGTCCGACCAGTCGCGGCGGGCGAGGTCGAACAGGGCCGAGGAAGAGCCGCCGCTCGGCTCCGTCGCATGGACTCCGGTCAGCCGGGTCGCCATCCAGTCCGCCAGCAGTGCAAAGCGCCGGGTGCGCGCCCAGACCTCGGGCAAATGGCGGCGGATCCACAGGACCCGCGCCGGCGCGGTGATCGAGACCCAGTCGCCGGCAATGGCGAAGATGCGATCGGCGGCCCCGCTCTCGGTCAGTTCCTCGGCCTCGCAACGGGCACGCGAGTCGACATTGGGGCAGGCCCAGATCTCGCGGTCGTCCTCGTCATAAAGCACGAAGCCTTCGCGCATCGCGGTGCAGGCGACGGCGGCGATGTCGCCGGGTTGCAGCCCCGCCTGGCGCAAGGCCTCGGCGATCACCCGGTCGAGCAGCGGGCCGTTGGCCGCGGTGTCGAAATCGAGGCCACCCGGCGCGCCGGGCACCGCCGGATGGCTCCATTCCTCTTGCCCCAGCCCGGCGATGGCGCCGGTCAGATCATAGATGATCGCCCGCCCGCTGCCGGTGCCGGCATCCAGCGCCATGACATAGCTGCCGGCGGCTCTTGCCGTCTGTCTCATGGTCTCCTCCCCATCTGGCCCCGGTCGGGGCCGGCGTCCTCCACGACGCCCGGTCGGGGCGGCTGCGCGCCGCCGCCCCTTGCCCTGTCGATTTGTTTGCACGGATCGCCCGCCCCCTCCCGGGCGGGCGACGGTCGCCGTCAGGTGCAGGGGTTCCTCAGCGGTGTCCCGCGCAGGAAGCGCCCCAGATCGCGCGCGATCATCGTCGCAGCGTAGCTGACCACCTGGCGCGAGGCACCCGCGATATGCGGGGTCAGCGTCACGTTCGGCAGGGTCAGGATCGGGTCGTCCTGCGCCGGCGGCTCGGTGGCGAAGGTGTCGAGCGCCGCACCGCCCAGATGGCCGGAGGTCAGCGCCGCGACCAGCGCGCCCTGGTCGACAAGCTCGCCGCGGGCATTGTTGATCAGCACCGCGCCGGGCTTCATCTTCGCGATCCGTGCGGCGTCGAACATGCCCCGCGTCTCGGGCGTCACGCGAGCGTGCAGGCTGAGCACGTCGGACCGCGCGCACAGATCGTCCAGATCGACTTGCTCCACGCCCTAGACCGCATCGGCGACGGTCAGCCGCGCATAGGGATCGCAGATCAGAATCCGGCAGCCGAAGGGTTTCAGCAGCCGCACCACCCGCTGGCCGACATGGCTGTAGCCGAGGATGCCGACGGTCAGGTCGCAAAGCTCGTCGCCCGTCCGGTCATAGCGGTAAAGGTCGCCGCGCCACACGCCGCGTTCCAGCCCCGAATGGCCGATGGTGATCCGCCGCACGGTGGCCAGGATCTGGCCGATGGTGAATTCGGCGACGGCGGCGGCATTGCGGCCGGGCACGTTGCAGACGGTCACGCCGCGCTCTTGGGCGGCGGCCATGTTCACATTGGTCGGCCCCCCGCGCGAGACGCCGACGAAGCGCAGCTTCGGGCTGCCGGCCAGCAGACCGGCGGTCACCGGCGCCAGATGGGTGATCAGCGCATCGGCATTCTTCAGCAGGCTGCCGATATCGTCGGGGGCGCCGCTGTATTCCTTGATCTCGGCCCCCGCAGGGCCGTTGCCGCCGTGGAAGGGCACATCGGGCCAGTCCAGATCGGTCTTGACGACCTCCAGCGGGCGGTCGATCTCGGCACGAACGGCTGTCTCAAAGACATCCGCACGCAGGAACCGGTCGCCGACAATCGCGATCTTCAGGGTTTCCATCGGGCGTATTCTCCTTCATGGGGCCGGCCACGGCCGGACCGCGGACGCCCCTTCGGGGCGGCGGTCGCGCGCTGTCGCGGGCGTCGGGCAGGGGGGCGGTTGGTCGAAAGGGGCTCCCGGCGGCGCGGTCTGTCGTGCCCCGCCGGGAGCATGGGTCACGGATAGGTGCGGATCGGCTTCAGGTCGATGGCATGGCCGGTGCCGGATTCGACGATCACGCCAAGCTGCGGCTGAGTGTCGACATAGTAGAACTCGATGGTCTCGCCGATGCGGCCGCCCATCATCATCTTGCCGCCGGCATCGAGCAGCTTCTTTCTGAAGGCATCCGATTCCGCCGCGCCATGCTGCATCATCGCCAGGTGGTGAAAGCCTTCGCCATGTTCTTCCAGCCATTCGCTGTAGATATTCCTGCCGGTCAGCGGCTGGATCAGCTCGAAACAGATCGGGCCGACCATCACCTCGGCGCAGAGCATGGAATAATCCTCGGACTTGCCGTGCAGATGGGTGTCGTGCAGCGTCGGTCCCTTGTGTTCGTAGACGTTCCACGGACCCCAGCCGAACAGCTCGGTGTATTTCCGCATGGTCTTTTCCAGGTCGCGCACGACCAGGCCGATCTGCGAGATGGTTGCGGGTTGGCTCATCCTCTTTCCTCCCTTGAAGATGCTGTGTTCAGTTGCCGGCCGAGAAGCGGCGCATGATGGCGTCGAGGGCCACGGCGATGACGACGATCAGGCCGGTCACGATCTGTTGCAGGTAGATGCCGACGCCGCCGAGGACGATGATGTTGCCGATCACCACCATGATGGCCGCGCCGATCAGCGCGCCCCAGATGGTGCCGATCCCGCCGGTCGTCGCGATTCCGCCGATCACCGGCGCGGCAATCGAGGGCAGAAGCCAGGATTGCCCCAGCGTCGCCTGTGCCGACATCAGCCGGAAGCACAGCAGGATTCCCGCAACGCCCGCCAGCCCGCCGGCGATGGCAAAGGCGGTGACGCGAACCCGAACCTCCGAGATGCCGACGATGCGCGCGGCCTCGCGGCTGTTGCCGACGGCGTAGAGCTGGCGGCCGAAGACGGTGCGCGCGGTGACGAACAGCACGACCAGGAACATCGCCAACATCACCCACAGCGTGACCGGCAGGCCGAACGCCTGGCCGCTGCCGAGGAAGGTCACATGCTTCGGCAGGTTCACGATGGTGCGCCCCTGGGTGATCAGCAGGTTCAGCCCGGAATAGACCGACAGCATACCGATGGTGACGACCAGCGAATTCAGGTTCAGCAAGGTGATGATCAGCCCGTTCAGCGCCCCCGCCGCCGCGGCGACCAGGATCGCCGCCGGGATGGCCAGCGCCGGATCGGCGCCCATGTCGACGATCATCTTGGCGCAGACGATGCCGGCCAGACCGGCGATGGCGCCGATCGACACGTCGATGTCGCCCAGCAGAAGCAACAGTCCCTGCGCCGTCGCCACGATGCCGATGAAGGCCAGGTCGCGCGACATGATTGTCAGGTTGTAGCTGCTGATGAACTGTGGCGAGACCAGAGCGGAAATGCCGATCAGCACCAGGAAGGCGCCGATGATCCCGATCATCTGCCCGCCGAGGCGGAGTTTCCGGCGTGGTGCGGCGCCCGGGGCGATCGCTATCTGCTGCATGATGTTCCTCTCCCTTGCTTTTGCCGGGCGTTCCCGAGGCGCGGTCCTCAGACCGCCAGCCCCCGCGCCGCGGCGATGTCGTCCTGCGGTCGCCCGGTGGCGCCACGCTTGTCCCCCCTGGCCGGCCCCGCATCCATGATCGCGGCCAGCACGGTGGCCATGTCCAGCTCGTCCTCGCCGATCTCGGCGCTGACCGAGCCGTCATAGAGCGCGACCACCCGGTTGCAGCAGCGCAGGATCTCCTCCATCTCGGAGGAAATCAGCACGATGCCCATCCGTTCCTCTTCGGCGATCCGCCGGATCAGGGCATAGACGTCGGCCTTGGCACCAACGTCGATGCCGCGCGTCGGCTCGTCGAGGAACATGATCCGGGGACCCGCCATCAGGCCGCGGCCGATCAGGATCTTTTGCTGGTTGCCGCCGCTGAGGTTGCGGATCCTGGTTTCGGTCGAGGCGGTCCTGACGTTGTAGTCGGCGACGATTTGCAGCGTGGTCGCCCTTTCGCGGGCGGGCGAGACGATCCCGCCCTTCGACAGGCGGTGCAGAAGGCCGATGCCGACATTCTCGCGCACGGGCAGATTGGCGAAGATGCCGTGGCTTTTGCGCTCTTCCGACAGATAGATGACGCCGTTGGCGATGGCGCGGCGCGGATCTCCGAGCCGCCAGGGCTGGCCGCGATAGCGCACCTCGCCCGAGCCGCCGCGCAGGAAGCCGAAGATGGTCTGCGCGATCTCGGACCGGCCGGCGCCGACAAGGCCGGCAAAGCCCAGAACCTCGCCCTCGTGCAGATCGAAGCTTATGTCGCGGAAGCCCTTGCCCGACAGGCCGCGCACTTCCATCAGCCGCTCGCCGCGCGGCTGGCGCGGGCGCCAGAGATGTCCGAGGTCGATGCCCTTGCCGGTCATGGCGCGCACGATCCAGGCCTCGTCGATGATCTCGTTGCTGGTCTTGTCGACATGGCCCACGACCTCGCCGTTGCGCAGCACGGTGATGGCGCTGTGCAGATGCAGCACCTCGTCGAGACGATGGGTGATGAAGATGACGGAACGGCCCTGTGCGGTCAGCTCGCCGATCACGGCGAAGAGGCGCCCGATCTCGGGCCGGGTCAGCGCGGCCGTGGGCTCGTCGAGGATCAGCACCTTGAAATCATCGACCGCCAGCGCCCGGGCGATCTGCAACAACTGGCGTTCTGCCACGGTGATGTCGCGGGCCAGATCGCCGGGCTGGCAGGACATGCGCAGCCGCTGCATCACCGGCAGGGCGGCCGCGTTGCAACGGCGCGGGTCGAAGAAGCGCGACCGCCCGCCGCCAGCGCCCGCGGGCAAAAAGATGTTCTCGGCCACCGTCATGTTGTCGAAGAGGTTCAGCTCCTGCGGCACATAGGCGATGGCGGATGAGGCGCGGCCGGTCGTATCCTCGTCGCAGACGATCAGCCGTCCGCTGTCGGGGGTGACAAGGCCGGTCAGTGTCTTGACCAGCGTGCTCTTGCCCGCGCCGTTCTCGCCCACGATGCAATGCACATGGCCGGGTTCGACGGCGATCGACACGTCCTTCAGCGCGACCACGCCGGGATAGGATTTCGTCAGGTTTTCGGCTCGCAGCAGCGTCATGGCAATCTCCATCCTTCCCCGGGCATCATCCGCGCGCCGGCGCATCGCAGCCGGCTGTCGCCGGGGGCGGAGCAGGGTTCGTTCACAGGAATTGGCTCGGCTGGTCCCGGGCGGCGGCCATGCGCCGCCGCCCGGGACCATCGCGTCGGGCGGCAGGTATCAGAAGCCGTCGATATTGCCGTTCTTGACCAGATCGGGGGTCATGTAGCCGATGCCGGTGTCGATCCGGCTGGGCGTGGTGACGCCGAGGTTCTGCAGCAGCAGGGTGATCGTCGTCCATTGGCCGATCATCCGCGGCCGGGTAGCGATCGACAGGTCGAGCACGCCGTCCCGCATCAGCTCCTGCAACTGGGGCACGTCGTCGATGCCGACGTATTTCACCTCGCCGACGCGGTTCGCCTCGCGCAGGGCAAGGCCCACGCCGACGGGACCGGCCGCATCCACCACCGCGATGGCGTTCAGGTCGGGATGGGCGGCAAGAATGCGCGAGGCCTCGGTCTGCGCCTTCTGCACATCGTCCATGTCATAGGCGGTATCGACCACCTCGATCCCCGGATAGGTGCCGAACAGCTCGACCAGCGCATCGTAGCGGTCGGCATGGGCCGAGTTCGTCGGCACGCCGTGCATGATCGCGACCTTGCCGGTCTCGCCCATGCGCTTGATCAGTTCCTCCCCCAGGATGCGGCCCTGTACCTTGAAATCGTTGGAGATATAGGTGAGCTGCGAGCCTTGCGGCGCGGTCGAGACGAACAGCACGATCGGGATGCCGCGCTCGCGCGCCTCATTGATGATCGGCATGCTGGCGTTCACATCAATGGCGTCGATGGCGATGCCGTCGGGATTGGTGGCGATGGCGCGTTCCAGCAGGGTGTTCTGCTCGACGAGGTCGGCCGAGGCGGGGGCCTGATAGTCGATGACGATCCTGGTGCCCAGCTGTTGCGACAGATTGTCGGCCGATTTCGCCGCCGCATCATGAACGATGTCGAACCAGGCCTGAGCCAGGACCGGAATCATCACGAAGCGATATTCGTCCTTGAGTTTCGGCAGTTCCTGCTGCGCCTGTGCGGCGAACGGAGCTGATACGGATGCTGCGGCAAAGGCGGCCGCCGCGCAAAGGCGCGTGAACTTTCTCATATATTCCTCCCTCTTCCGGCCCGTCGCCGGAGACTTTGCTGGCCTGACGATCAGCGGCTCCTCTTCCGCTATCCGGCAGGGTTTTTGACCGACACCCAAGGCGCCGATCCAAGGCGACCATTCCAAGCTGAATGTAATTAATCACAGTTATGATATTTATTTCAAACGAGTGATCTGTCAAGCCGGTTGTCGGCAGGCGGGGAACTGAAAACGGCGCAGCTGGGGGTCGCCTGTCGGGCGGGGTCAGCCGACCGGTTATCCATAACCGGCGTTCATGCGGTGTTTGCGCATCCGGTGTCGTTCGGGCAGTGCGGAGGGGATCCTTGGGACAGCACCCTGACCCGCCTGGCGGCCGACCGCCGTCGATGTCGATCTGGCCGCTTTCAGGTCGCCAGCGCGCTGCCGATCAGCCGGTTCCACAGGCGGATGCCATCGCCGAGCACCGCATCGTCGAAGTCGAAACGCGGCGCGTGGAGCGCCGGGTTTTCGCCTTACCTCCGATCCTGCTCGACGCCCCTCCCGGCATCGGCAAGAGTCATTGGGCACGCCACCTCCGCGCCCTGCTTTCGGTGCCCGCTATGGTGCTTGAGGCGATCACCGAGAACGCCCCCTTTTGCTTGGTCGGCAGCCAGCGTGCTTGGGGGAACTCGGTGCCTGGGCGACTGATCAACACGATCCGGCAACATCGCGTCGGCAATCCTGTTGTCGTTGTCTACGAAGTGGAAAAGGTCGGGCGTGCGATCTCGACCAAGGGGCAATCCTTCAACCTGGCGGAATCCTTGTTTTCGCTGCTCGAGCCGACCCGCGCCAGCGCATGGATCTGTCCGTTCTATGAGGTGAAGTTCGATATGGGCTGGGTGGATCCGGGTGCCGACCTCGAACAACTATCGGTTGTTGCCGAGCCACTTCCGAGCCGCTGCCCGCCGATCCGTCTTCGTGAGCTGACCCTCGAGGATTTAACGGGCTTCGTCCGTCTCGGAGGCGCAAGGTGCGCCCTGCCCATGTGGCCATCGAAGCGATCGCCGAGGCGTTGACGCATCCCTCGCCGCGCGAACATCGCCCGAGCCTGCGGGCCGCCATCCGCATGCTGCAACGTGCTGTCGATCTGGAAACGATGCGAGCCTTGCATTGAACGATACCGGATCGGGCGGCGATGCTACGCTGCCAGGCATCCACCTGGCCGATCACGGCGAAGCCGGAGATCGACAGATCAGAGGAAAACATCCTGAAAACCTATGGAGGGGGCGATATGTCGGGGTTGCGGCACACAGGTGACGACGACCCTCGCCTATCGCAATCCCCCCTTCAGTGACGGAGTCGGGTCAGTCGAGGGTGTGTTGGCGGCTGCCTGCTATCAATGTGGCCGCACAGTTGCGCTACCGACGCAGAGCGTCGACGAAATCCGCGCCGCCCGAGAGGCTGCGGAGCGGAAGTCTGGCGGTTGAAGCACATAGAACCAATGGCGGAAAGCAGTCTGACAGCGGTGCGCAGCGACGGCACGCCCGGGTGCCTCGTTCCAGGCATCCGCCCCGCACGCACCCGACAGCCCGGACCCTGTCAGATCACGATATGGTGGCTCTGACAGAAGGCGCGCACTGTTGCGGTGCGTTGCGGGTCCTGGCCGGCACCGGGCGCCCGATAAGGCATGAACGTTCGGCCGGCAGGCGAGGTGAGCGTGCCGGCAAACAGGGCTGGTGTCGTCGGGCGGCCGTCCTTCATTATTGCAACATAGCCGCAGACCGGCACGCTGCCGTCGCTCAGGTTGTAGGCGGCGCGAAGGCCACTCAACTGCACCGGCCCTTTCAGATAGCTGGCCATCCCCGCCTCGATCCCGGCCTTTTCTCCTGCCGTCAGCCGGTGATCGGAATGGGTCAGCCGGCCATCCCCCTCCATATCGACGCAGCCGGCAGCGGCCATCAGCACGAGGGCCAGGCCAAGGAACGAATATCGCATCATATTTCCTTTCTTGATTTTTTAGCAGAAGATTGCTGTCCAACGTGGGAAGAAGCAGGAACGCTCCTGAAATGGATACGTCGGCAGAACTGGTGCCGGTCCTCTATGCGGCATTGCTGGGCGAGACGGGCTGGCAGGATTTCGTGGACCGTTTCGCCCTGCTGGCGGATGTGGAATGCGCGACGCTGTTCTTTCACGATGCCCCGAGCGGCAAAGGCGCGATCACGTTGCAGACCGGCATTCCCGAGGCCGCGCAGCGCGATTATCTCAGCCATTTCGGCCCGCTGAATCCCTGGATGTGGCAAGTCGGCCGGACGCCGATCGGAACGGCGATCCTGGGCGAGCAGATCGTCGCGCGCGATCGGTTTCGCCGGACCGAATACTACAACGACTTCCTGAACCGCTACGATCTGGAAACCGGCGTGGGCGTCACCATCGAAGGCCACGATGGCCGCTTCCTGCTGATGTCCACCCTCAGCGGCGACACGAACGAAGAGCGCAATCTTGTCCGCGCCGGTCTTCTCACCCGGCTGGCGCCGCATCTGCGCCGGGCTTCGGATTTCTACCGTCGCCACCGGTTGGGCGGCCTCGGCTCGGAACTTTCGGCCCATCTGGGCGAGCGGGCAGGAATGGCGGTGGCGCTCACCGATGTGGTTGGCAAGGTGGCTTATGCCAGCCCCGGCGCTACGGATATTCTCGACGGCGGCGGGCTGGCGGGGCTTGGGCCGGGGCAGGTGCTGCGGTTTCGCGATTCCGATCTGCAAGACGCGTTTCAGCGGATGCTGACCGGTGGCGCCGGGCTGTGCCCCGTCACCATGATCCGCGCCGGAATCGAGGTCACGCTTCTGCCTCTCGGCAATGGCGAAGCCTCGGCCTTCTTCAGCGGCAGCATGGTAGCGGTGATCTTCGCGCGTCGGGCATGGGATGCGGCAGAGCTTGCGAAACGCTTCGGCCTTACCCGGGCCGAGGCCCGGGTCGCGGCGGCCATTCTCGATGGCCAGCGCCCTGCCGGGATCGCGCGGGCGGCGGGCCTGTCGGTTGAAACCGTGCGCAGCCAGCTCAAGGCGGTCTTTTCCAAGACGGGCGCCGAAGGACAGGCCCATCTCGTGCGGATTGCCACGGGACTGGCCGGGGACATGTTTCACCATGATTGAGACCCAGGCTCCGTTTCGTATCGGCTAAGTCTGGCAATAACGGCGCCACCAGGCTTCACCTGAACGGGTGAGGGTCCTTGCGGCCGCGTCTCTTTTGCCTGAGATGGCAGATTTTTCACCCGTTTGGGTGGTTCCCGGCCCCCGGTCAGAGACTATCGCTGACGTGACAGCCATGCCCTTGTCCGGTTTTACGGTGCTTTCGCGCCATCAGACCGGCGGGCCCGTTACAGGGAACTTTCTCGATGCGTTTGATGAAAATCGCAGCCACGCTGAGCACGGCGATCATTCTGGCCGGCTGCTACGAATCCGGCGACACCTCGACCGATGCCGACTGGAGCTCCGGCGGCAGCGGCAGCGGTGGCGGCGGGAGTGCGGCTGTCCTCCAGCGCGCCTATACCTGCCCGGCCAACTGCGCCAACGTGCAGACCCGCACCAGCTGTCAGGCCTCGGAATCCTATTATGAGGTCTATGTTCAGAACGCCCGGGCCGGCGCCTCGGCCAGCGTGCTGGAACAGCTTTATCAAAACCATGCCAGTGCCGCGAGCCTTGCGCGCAGCATGGTCCAGCAGATCGGCTGCACGCCCTGATCTCTGGTCCCGGGATGCGGGGATCCCTGTTGATTGGCGCCGTTGCCATGATCTGTGTGGCTGCGGCCGCCGTCCTGACGATACGGCCGGGCGAACGGGCGGAGGCTGCTGCGCGCCCGGCTCCGCCAGCCGAGGAACCGGCCGCCGCCGCGCTGCGCGATGCCTACAGAACCTGCTTTCTGATCTGGGCCTCAGAGGCTGCGGTGATCGCTCTGCGCGATGGTCTGGGGCGCACGGATCTGACCGAACTGGCCTCTGTCGAGGTCGGCACGGTCTTGCTGCGCTATCGCGAAGAGGACGAGGCCGCCCGCCTCTCGATTCTCGGTCTGCGCGAGGAAAGCTTGCTGAATCGCGAGGCGCTGGCCGGTGCCAGCTTCCGCGATGCCGAAGCCCGGCTCGCGGCCGAGGCGCGTGCCATCGGGCGCCGTCTCGAACGCGCGGAACAGAACGAAAGCCTGCTCGCCGCCCGGCATCGGGAGGGGCGTATTTATCGCCTGACGCTGGAGCAGGCGGGAGATCAGCTCGCCGAACTGCGCGGCGCCGCCGATCAGACCGGCCATGCCGCGACGCTTCTGCACGCGGATCATGCGATGCGGCTGGCCGAGTTGCGGCTGGAGCGGGCCATGCTGGCCGCCGAAAGAGAGGCGCTTGAGACTGCGCGCGATGCGCTGCTCATGCGCAGCGACGAAGCCGGTGTGATCAGCTATATCGCCCCCGCGCTCGCGACCGGCGGTCTCACCGGTATCCGGCGCGGCGATCATCTTGCGAGTATCGCGAGGCCCTGTCTCTTCATCGCGCGGATCCCGCTTCATGCACGGGATCTGCCGCTTTTCACCGACAGGCAGGTCACGGCAAGACTGTCGCCCGATGGCTCTGAACTGAAAGGACGGATCGAGCGCGTCCGGGCGCTGCGCAACGCGCTTCCCGATGGCAGCACCCATGAGATCGAAATTCGGTTCGACCCCGCCGGGCGCGAAACCGAACCCCAGCCGGCCAGCTGCGTCTTCTCGCCTGCCGGGGATGAGGCGCCATGAAACCACCGGGCCTTGTCCTTTCGCTGGCACTTCTGCTGGGCGCGGCCTGCCACGCCCCGGACTATGACCGTGCCAGGGCGCTGGTCGATCAGGTCAGCCAGGATATCTCCCGCCCGCAAGATGACGAAACCATACCCTTTGCCCGGCACGCGCGTCGCTTCGGGCCGGGCTTCCGGCAGGCCCGCCTGCGCGAGGCCGCGATGTGGCTGGAACTCGACCAGTTGCGCCGAGGTGCGATGCCCCGCCTGAGCCTGCTGATGCAGGGGACACTGCGTCTGCGCAGCGATCCGGCGGCGCTGGAACTGCTGGGCCGTAACCATGCCTTCGTCCTCGAATGGGATTTCGTGCGTGCGCTCTATGTGCTGTTTCGCAAATCGCCCGAGGAATTTGCCCGGCTCGTCGTCCAGGAAAGTGCACTGGCCCGGCAGCAGGCGGAAAAGGATCTGCTGGACCAGCTGGCCGCCACGCTTGGCACGGAACTGGATCTGGAACTGGACGCGCTACGGCTTGAGGCCGAGAGTTGCCTTTTGGAACAGATGCGCGCCGATTTCACCGACGGGGCTGTCGCGGGCGCGGCGCTTGCCGACAAAGAGGCCGAACTTGGCCGGCTCCGGGCACTTTATGCAGGGCGCAAGGCGCTGAACCGGGAAACCTGGACGAATCTGTCGCACAGCGCCGGCGGCGCGGAGGTGGAGCCGCGCCCGGGGATCGCGGATCTTGCGCCAGAGTTTCCGGAGGTCGGAGAGGCGGCGCAATGCTATGCGGGCTCTGCCTTGCGTGCGCGCAATGATGCCTTGCAGGCGATTGCCCTCAGCGGACTTGCGGCGGCCCGGATCGAAAGATGGCTGGCCCTGTCGGGAATCGTGCCCAATCAGCTTGGCAGGCAAAATTCGGCGCAACTGGAGTTGCTGCTCAATCTGATGGTGCCGCTGGTCGATCAGGGCCGGGGCGACCGTCAGGTGCTGAATGCGCGGATCGCGGTAGCCAACGCCCTGATCGCCGCCGATGAAAGCCGGGCCGCCTTCCTGCTTGCCCATGCCAGGATCCGCCTCGCCATCGCCGAGGCCGAAGTGGAAATGCTTCGCTTTGCCCCGCGCCCGCCTTTCGGCACCGACTGCGCCGCCCGCCTTGCCGGGCGCCAGGACAAGATTGCGCGCCGCCGTGCCGCCCTGGCCGCCGATCACATGCGGGCCAGTCTGCGGCTTTTGTGCACACCCGCGGCCGGATCGGCGCCTGATGAGTGAGGCAGAGGACACTCCTCTGCGGCTGGATCGTGTCGGCGTGCAGCATGGCGGACCGGCGGGCCGCCGGATCCTCGATGCGGCGGACCTTTGCCTCGCCCCGGGCGAGCGGCTTTGCATCCTTGGCGAAAGCGGTTCGGGCAAGACCACGCTGCTGGAACTGATCAGCGGCTTCCGCCGCCCGGATTCGGGCCAGGTCCGGCTGTTCGGCGTCGACCCGGCCCGGGTGGCGGATGCGGCCCGGGCGCGGTTGCGGCGGCGCAAACTGGGTTTCGTGTTTCAGGACTATGCGCTGATCGATCACCTGACGGCCGCCGCCAATATCGCCATGCCGTTGCGCCTGGACGGAATGCCGGCGCGGGCCGCGCTTAGCCTTGCCATAGAACGGCTGGAGGTTCTGGGCCTGCCGCATCTGGCCCGGCTTCCGGCCGGCGCGCTTTCAGGCGGAGAAAAGCAGCGTGTGGCCTTTGCGCGGGCCACTGTTCATTCGCCTGGC
>JAATGA010000495.1 GCA_015654855.1 Rhodobacterales bacterium | reverse complement strand
TCGTCATGTCGATATCGTAACGCGTGGTGCGGCGGCTGCCGTCCTCGCGCGGTTCGGCGTCGATGGTGATCGCCTGGGCCGGGCAGATCGCCTCGCACAGCTTGCAGGCGATGCAGCGTTCCTCGCCGTTGTGATAGCGGCGCAGCGCGTGCTCGCCCCGGAAGCGCGGGGACAGCGCATTCTTTTCATGCGGGTAGTTGATGGTTTCCTTCGGCTTGAAGAAATACTTCATGCCAAGGCCGAAACCTTTGATGAAGTCCATCAGCAGGAAGTATTTGCCTGCGCGGGTCCAGTCGACGTTCGCCATAATCAGCCTCCGATCGCCCAACGGGCCCAGAACGCGCCCAGCACTTCGAATTTCGCGAGGAACGCCACGATCACCACCCAGCCGAGCGACAGCGGCAGGAAGACCTTCCAGCCGATCCGCATCAACTGGTCGTAGCGGTAGCGCGGCACGATGGCCTTCACCATCGCGAACATGAAGAAGAAGAACCACATCTTCGCCACCATCCACAGCGCCCCGTCGGGGATACCCGTGATCGGCGACAGCCAGCCGCCGAAGAACAGCAGGCTGATGATCGCGCACATCAGGAAGATGGCGATATATTCCCCCGCCATGAACAACAGGTAAGGCGTCGAGGAATATTCGACCATGAACCCGGCGACGAGTTCGGATTCTGCCTCCGGCAGGTCGAAGGGCGGGCGGTTCGTCTCGGCCAGCGCCGAGATGAAGAACAGCGCCACCATCGGCAGGTGCGGCAGCCAGTACCAGCCGAAGAAGCCGTAGGACGTATCCTGCGCCCGCACGATGTCGCCGAAGCTCATCGAGCCGGTCGAGATGATCACGCCGATGATGATGAGGCCGAGGCTGACCTCGTAGCTGATCATCTGCGCGGCGGACCGCAGCGAGCCAAGGAATGCGTATTTCGAGTTCGAGGCCCAGCCCCCCATGATCACGCCGTAAACCTCCAGCGAAGAGGCGGCGAAGACGAAGAGGATGGCCACGTTGATATCGGCCAGAACCCAGCGGTCGGCAAAGGGCAGAACCGCAAAGGCAAGGAGCGCCAGCACAAAGCTGAGCATCGGCGCGAGCAGGAAGACGAAACGGTCGACCCCGGCCGGGATGACGATTTCCTTGACGACGTATTTCAGCGCGTCGGCGAAGGTTTGCAGCAGCCCCCAGGGACCGACCACGTTCGGCCCCCGGCGCAACTGCACCGCCGCCCAGATCTTGCGGTCGCCATAGACCATGAAGATCAGCGACAACATGACAAAGGCCACCACGGCCAGCGACTGGGCCACCAGGATCAGCGCTATCCCCAGCGGGGTTTGCAGGAAGTCAGCCATGTTTGACCCTCGTCATACTGTCGGTATCCCCTGTTCGCCGCAGTCGCGCACCGCGACCTCGGCGTCAATCGTGCGCAGCCCTTTGGGCAGGGCCGCCGAAATGGTATAGACGGCATCGCCGCGCCACACGCCGCCGGGCGTGCGCGCCACATTGGTGCGCACATGCCGGGCAAAGCCCGCGCCACGGATCAGCGCATATTGCGCCGCCGCACAACGCCCATAGGCCGCCACATCCTCGTTCGTCCGCGCGCCGGTCATCGCCACACGGAAATTCACCAGATCCCCGTCCAGCAGGATCGTCTCGATCCCCTGGTATTTCGGGTGATAGGCCCCCTGCTCTGCCCCGCCCGCCGGCGCACAAGCCGCAACCGCCGCGAAAGCGGCGACCAGGCTGGCGCGAGAGGTGGCGAGGCTTTGCATCAGATCACTCCGCCGCCAGAGGGGCCGCAGCCCGTTCGGCCGCCATGCGGGACAGATCCCCCATCAGCACAGAAGCACGGGCAATCGGGTTGGTCAGATAGAAGTCGCGGATCGCCGGACGGAAGCTCGCCTTTGCGGGGGCGCGCAGTTCCAGCGCCTGCCATTCGTTCACCGGAACCTCGCCCACCCGGGCCAGATGCGGCACGTCAGTCACCAGCGCCCGGCGCAGGGCACCAAGGCTGTCCCAGGGTAGCGTCGCGCCCAGTTCGGCCGACAAAGCCCGCAGGATCGCCCAGTTCTCTTTCGCTTCGCCCGGCGCGAAACCGGCGCGCAAAGCCAGTTGCGGGCGGCCTTCGGTGTTCACGAACAGACCGTTTTCTTCCGTGTAGGCAGCGCCCGGCAGGATGATGTCGGCGCGGTTCGCACCACGGTCGCCATGGCTGCCCTGATAGATGACGAAGGGCGCTCCCTCGCCTTTCGCGATCTCGATCTCATCCGCGCCGAGGTTGTAGATCACCTCTGCCCCGGCAGTGGCCGCAGCCAGACCGCCTTCTGTCACAGCGCCCACATCCATCGCACCGACGCGCGAGGCCGCAGTGTGCAGAACCAACAGCTTGCCGCCCGCACCCTGGGCGTAGGCCATGGCCTGGGCCAGGACCGCCTCGCCATCCGCCTCGTTGATCGCACCCTGGCCGATGATGACCAGCGTATCCGGCTTCTCGGTCACGCGGCCGACCAGATCGACCAGCGCCGCCCGGTCAGTGCCGAGCAGTTTGTAATCATAGGTCAGATCCGCAGGCTCGCCGATCAGGCCGACATTGGCACCGGCAGCCCAGGCCTTGCGGATCCGGGCGTTCAGCACCGGCGCTTCGACGCGCGGGTTGGTGCCGATCAGCAGGATCGTCTTTGCGGTGTCGATGTCGGCGATGGTCGCCGTGCCGACATAGGCCGAGCGGTTGCCGACCGGCAGCCGCGCCCCGTCGGTGCGGGATTCGACTTTACCGCCAATCCCTTCGATCAGCTTCTTCAAGGAATAGGCCGCCTCGACCGGGACCAGATCGCCGACCAGACCAGCGACCTTTTTGCCCTTCATCGCCTTGGCGGCGGCTTCCAGCGCCTCGCC
>JAATGA010000415.1 GCA_015654855.1 Rhodobacterales bacterium | reverse complement strand
TTCCGCGCCCTTGCCGGGATAGGCGCCGGGCGTGTCGATCAGCGTGACGACCGGCAGGCGGAAGCGGTCGGCGACATCCATCAGCCGGATCGCCTTGCGGTAGCCCTCGGGGCGCGCCATGCCGAAATTGCGCTCGATCCGGCTTTTGGTGTCATGGCCCTTTTCATGGCCGATCACCATGACGGGGGTGTCGTTGAACCGGGCGAGGCCGCCCATGACCGCGTGATCGTCGGCGAAGTTCCGGTCGCCGGCCAGCGGCGTGTATTCGGTGAACAGCCGCTCGATGTAATCCTTGCAATGCGGCCGCTCGGGGTGGCGTGCGACCAGGCATTTCTGCCAGGCGGACAGATCCTTATACAGATCCTTCAGCAGCGTGTCCGCCTTGCGGTCCAGCGCCTCGGCCTCTTTCGAGACATCCATGGCCGGATTGCTGCGCGCCAGCGCCCGCAACTCCTCGGCCTTGCCCTCGATCTCGGCAAGGGGCTTCTCGAAATCCAGATAGTTCATCGGGCACTCCGCAACGGACCGCCCCCTATATGGCGGGCCAGCGCCCCGGATGCAACTCGGCAGGTCGGGCAGAGGGGAAATCGGGGGGTGGGACGGGCGCGACGCCGGCAGGGGTTGAAACGCAACACGCCCCGAACCTGCGGTTCGAGGCGTGCGCGTCCTCCCGACAATGCTGCGCCGGGCCTCCCCTCCCAACTGCGCAGCGCGGGTATTTCTTGTGGCGAATCTTTGATCTGCCGCTAGGTAAATCCTGCACGTTTCCGCGACATTTTGTCAACGCCCATGTCAGGCCGATGACAGGTTTCTACCCCCGTGAGATCATTTCCGCCTGGCGCACGATCACCTCGGCCTGGCGGATCGAGGCAATGTCGACCAGGCGGCCCTTGTAGACGGTCGCCCCGGCGCCCTCGCCCCTGGCCTTCTCCATCGCGGCGAGGATTTCGCGCGCCTCGGCCACCTGGGCGTCCGAGGGGGTGAAGACCTCGTTTGCCAGCGCGACCTGTTTCGGATGGATCGCCCATTTCCCGACCATGCCGAGCGTCGCGGACCGCCGGGCCTGCGCCCGGAACCCCTCGTCGTCGGAAAAGTCGCCGAAAGGACCATCGACCGGCAGGATGCCATGGGTGCGGCAGGCCGCGACGATGGCCGCTTGCGCCCAGTGCCAGGGGTCGGACCAATGCCGCACCCCATCCTTCAGCATATAGTAATTCTCCTGGGTGCCGCCGATGCCGGTGGTCTGCATCCCCATGCTGGCCGCGAAATCGGCGGCACCCAGGCTCATCGCCTGAAGGCGGGGGGAGGAGGCCGCGATTTCCTCGACATGGGCAATGCCGGCGGCGGATTCGATGATGATCTCGAAGCTGATCGGCCTGGTCCGGCCCTTTGCCCGTTCCACCGCCGTGACCAGCGCGTCGACGGCGTAGACATCCGCCGCGCAGCCGACCTTGGGGATCATGATCTGATCCAGCCGGTCGCTCGCCTGCTCCAGCAGATCCACCACGTCGCGATACCAGAACGGCGTGTCGAGGCCGTTGATCCGCACCGACAGATATTTCGTGCCCCAGTCGATGTCGCCGATGGCCTGGATGATATTCGCCCGCGCCTGCGGTTTGTCGTCGGGTGCGACCGAATCCTCCAGGTCGAGGTTGATCACATCCGCCGCCGATCCCGCCATCTTTTCAAACAGCGCCGTGCGCGAACCCGGGCCGAAAAGCTGACAGCGGTTTGGGCGGGCGGGAGCGGGCGGTTGCAGGCGGAAGCTCATGGTGCAGGAACCTTAGGGCAATCAAGTATCAAATTTCCTGTGACTGGCGATATAATGTTGCGTGATGGATCGCAAGCGTGAATTTGCAATCGCAGCACCGCCCCCTTTCCGTAAGCTCCCCGTAAGGGTCCTGCGGCTTTGTGCGCTGTGCTTGCCGGCGTCGCCCCGCCCGGCGGCGACTGTGTGAACCCCGGGAGATCCGAATGCAAAGCTCAAGCGCCGCCGGGATGGCCATGCGCCCCTTCAATCAAAAGATCCGCATCGCGCTGTTGCGGGTGTTTTTCGCGATTACGCTACCGCTGGTGATCTTTACGAAATCCCAATGGCAGGAAGGGTACTGGATCTTTGAAATCCTGGAGAACCTCGGGATCTTTCTGGTGATTGGCGCCGTTCTGGGCCGGTTCTGGGCGATCCTTTACATCGGCGCGATGAAGAACCGCACGGTGATGGACGAGGGGCCTTATTCGGTCTGCCGCCATCCGCTGTATTTCTTTTCGACCATGGGCGTCGTCGGTTTCGGGCTGATGCTGGGCAGCTTCATGCTGGCCGCGATCCTCGGCGGCGCGGCCTTTCTGATCCTGTCCGGCACGGCAGCGCGGGAAGAGGCTTTCCTGCGTCAGGAGTTCGGGGCGGATTACGACGCCTATGCCGCGCGGGTGCCGCGGATCTGGCCCAGCCCCTCGCTGTTCCGGGCGGGACCGACCGTCACCTCCTCGATCCGGGCGCTTCGGGTGAACTTTGCCGATGCGCTGGTGTTTCTGGCGCTGATTCCGCTGGCCGAACTGATGGAGGGGCTGAAAGAATCGGGGATTCTGCCGAGCCTGCCGGTCTGGTAAGGCGGCGCAACGAAATCTTCCGTATCATGCGCCTGTTCCGCTGAAATCTTGCGGAGAAGCCATAGGGACACGCAGGATTTGCGATGCAATTGCGCAACGGATGGGCCAGAATTGCGCGCATGTCCTCCGGCCCCCGCCGCCGGCCCGCGCCACTTCCCCGCAAAGGAGCCCCCCATGATCGAGACGCCCTATCTTCTGTTTCTCGGCGATGCCGCCGACCAGCTTGCCGCCAAGGTGGCCCAGGGGATCAAGGACTGGCGGCCGGAATATGCCGTGGGCCAGTTCCGCATGGAAGGCTGCAACGCCGACATGGGCCTGCCCGACATGACAATTGCCGAGGCCAAAGCCAAGGGTGTGAAAACCCTGGTGATCGGCGTGGCCAACCGCGGCGGCGTGATCAGTCAGGCCTGGAAGAGGGTGCTTCTCGATGCGCTTGAGGAGGGGCTGGATCTCGCCTCCGGTCTGCACAACCTGTTGCGGGACGAGGCGGATCTGGCCGCCGTCGCCAAAACCATGGGGCGCAGCCTGCATGACGTGCGGGTGCCTTCGGTCGCCTATCCGATCGCCAACGGCAAGAAGCGGACGGGCAAACGGATGCTGGCGGTCGGCACCGATTGTTCGGTCGGCAAGATGTATACCGCGCTGTGCGTCGAAAAAGAGATGCGGGCGCGGGGCCTGAAGGCCACGTTCCGGGCGACCGGACAGACCGGCATCCTGATTACCGGCGACGGCGTGCCGCTGGACGCGGTGATCGCGGACTTCATGGCGGGGTCGATCGAATATCTGACGCCCCCGAACGATGCCGATCACTGGGACCTGATCGAGGGGCAGGGCTCGCTCTACCACGTCAGCTATTCCGGCGTGACGCTGGCGCTGGTGCATGGCGGGCAGCCCGATGCGCTGGTCGTCTGTCACGAGCCGAGCCGTCCGCATATGCGCGGCCTGCCGGACTACAAGCTACCGACGCTGCAACAGGTGCGCGACACAGCGCTGACGCTCGCGCGGGTGGCGAACCCGGCCTGCGTGGTGGCGGGCTATTCGATCAACACCCAGCACCTGCCCGAGGCGGAAGCGAAGGCTTATCTCGCCGATGTCGAGGCGCGGCTCGGCCTGCCGGCGACGGACCCGTTCCGGTTCGGCGCGGGCAAGCTCGTGGACGCGCTGGCCGCGATCTGATGTGTCGCAGGGGGGCTTTCCGCCCCCCTCGCCCCCTGCGGGGCCTCACCCCCCGAGGATATTTGGACCAGGATGAAGGACCAAAGAGTTGTTGAAGGAGCGGGCATGATCACCGTCACCCCCGATGTGTTCCGTCTGGCGCAGGTTTTCACCATCTCGCGCGGGAGCCGGACCGAGGCGAAGGTTCTGACCGTGCGGATCGCGCGCGGCGGGGTCGAGGGTTGGGGCGAATGCGTGCCCTACGCCCGCTATGGCGAGACGCCGGAGAGCGTGACGGCGCAGATCGAGGCTTTGCCCGGGGGGATCGGGCGAGCGGAGTTGCAGGCGGCGCTGCCGCCGGGCGCCGCGCGCAATGCGGTCGACTGCGCTTTGTGGGATCTGGAGGCCAAGGCCGCCGGGCGCCGGGTCTGGGACCTCGCCGGTTTGCCGCGGCCCGAGCCGATGATCACCGCCTATACCCTGTCGCTGGACACACCCGAGGCGATGCGCGCCCAGGCGGCCAAGAACGCGCACCGGCCGCTTTTGAAGATAAAGCTCGGCACGCCCGACGACATGCCCCGGCTGGAGGCGGTCCGGGCGGGTGCGCCGGCGACGCGGATCATCGTCGATGCCAACGAGGGCTGGACCGCCGGGGTCTATACGGAGCTTGCCCCGCATCTGGTGCGGCTCGGCGTGGCGCTGGTCGAGCAGCCCCTGCCCGCCGCCGATGACGGGATGCTGGCCGAGATCGCACGGCCGTTGCCGGTATGCGCGGATGAGAGCTGCCACGACC
>JAATGA010000402.1 GCA_015654855.1 Rhodobacterales bacterium | reverse complement strand
GGCTGATCTGGCCGAACATCAGCGCGAAAGCGCGCTGCGATGTCTCGGTACAACAGTGTCGCTGGACTTTCTTCCCCTGCCTGACCCTATCCCATGCGGCAAGCCGCATGGGAACGCCGAGGCTGCCCGTTATCCCTCGCGATGCAAGGTGCCGTCAAGTCTCCGGCATGTGGCATCGCGTTCAGCATGCATCATCTCAGGAACTTTCGGAAGCGTCCGAGGGCCAGCCAGAAGAGCACGGCCCCGATCACGGCGAGGGCAAGAAACTGCGGCCAGACCGTCTCAAGCCCAGCACCCCGGAACAGGATCGCCTGAGACATGATCACGAAATGGGTGTTCGGCGCCGCCAGCATGATGGTCTGAATGATCTCGGGCATCGATTCACGCGGGGTCATCGCCCCCGACAGCACCTGAAGCGGCAGCAGGACCAGCATCATCAGCAGGGCAAACTGCGGCATCGACCCCGCAATGGTTGCAAGAAATACGCCAAGACAGGTCGTGGCAAACAGCATCAGCGCGGCACCTGCCAGAAACAGAGGTACGGACCCGGCGATCGGCACGCCGAGCGCCCCCTGAACCACCACGACCAGCGCAAAGGCGGCTGCCACCAGAACCACGGCGCCCATGGACCAGATCTTCGACAGCATGATTTCTGTCGCCGTGACCGGCATGACCAGCAGATGCTCGACCGTTCCGTGCTCTTTCTCGCGGATAAGCGCGGCGCCGGTCAGAACCAGCGACAGCATGGTGATCGACTGCATCACCGAAGAGATGGCTCCGAACCAGCCCGGATCGAGAGAGGGATTGTAGCGGGCCCGCAGGATGAGATCGACAGGGAGCGCAGCAGGCGCCCTGTGGCTTGCGACATATTCAGACACTTCGGAAGTGACTATCTGCTGAATATAGCCGTTTCCGGTGAAGGCCTGGCTCATCCTCGTTGCATCGACATTCAACTGGATCGCCGGCGATTTTCCCGCCAGGACGTCCCGCTCGAAATCGGGCGGGATATTGAGCGCAAAGGTGTCGAGGCCCGCATCCATGCGCGCGTCCATCTCTGCCGTGGTGATCATCTCGGGCGGCACGAAATAGGGCGGATAGAATGCCGTCGCGATCCGTGACGACAGATGAGACTGATCCTCGTCCACGATCGAGATAGAAGCATTGTGCAGGGCATCCGGCACGGCATTGGACGATGTGTAGATCGACAGGCTGAACGCATAGACGATCAGCACCAGCATGATCCGGTCACGCCCAAGACCACGCAGCTCCTTCACCACGAGATTCCAGACATTCCTGAGGTTCATCGCGCCCTACCTCGCCTGCTTCTTCAGGAAGATCATGGCCAGCCCCAGGATAACCGGAGCCGACAGCGCCATCATCAGCGCAGGCTGCAGGATCGAACCAAAGTCGAAGGCCTTGGAAAAGGCCCCGCGTGCGGCTGTCACAAACCAGGTCGTCGGATAAACTTCGCCGATCACCCGTCCGACCCCGCTCAGGGCCGATACCGTGTCGATCAGGCCTGAGTATTGAACAGCCGGGATCAGCGTCAGCAGGGCCGTTGCAAAAAGCGCCGCGACCTGGCTCGGGATGAAGACCGAAACCAGGAAACCGAGCGCGGTTGTCGCCATGACATAGACCAGCGCCGAAAGCGTGAAGGCCGCGAGACTGCCGGTGAGGGGGACACCGAAGAACACAACAGCCATACCCACCATCAGCGCGAAGTTCAGCATCGCCAGCACCACATAGGGCAGCTGCTTGCCGAGCAGAAACTCGGCCCGCGTCACCGGAGTGACATAGAAATTGATGATTGAGCCCAGCTCGTTTTCTCGGGCGACCGACAGCGTGGTCAGAATCGCCGGGATCATCAGCAAAAGGATCGGGATTACCGCGGGCACGATTGCGACAATGCTCTTTACATCCGGGTTATAGCGGTAGCGCGTGACCAGTTCGAAATCACCCGCCAACGCGCCAGAGCTAAGCGTTTCGCGCATCTTCCGGGCGATCCAGTCGCCGTGCATGCCCTGGACATAGCCCTGCACCGTGTTCGCACGGGTTGGGTTCGCACCGTCGAACCAGGCGCCGATCTCGACCTGGCGGCCACGGGCCACATCCGCGGCAAAACCGGGCGGGATCTCGATCGCCAGGCTAATCTCGCCCGAGCGCATGCGGGCGTCGAGATCGTCGTAGCTGGTCAGCGCCGGATGCT
>JAATGA010000438.1 GCA_015654855.1 Rhodobacterales bacterium | reverse complement strand
CTTCGTCGACGGGGTTTTCGACGCCGCCCGCTCGGACGATCCGGCGGCGGCGGGAGTCGAGATCGACCGCCTGGCCGAGGTTCAGGGGCGCGACCTGCATTGGGCGCGCGACCTTTACGGCCGGCTTGAGGCCGCGGGCCAGATCCCGGTCGCCCGACCGCTCGCCGCGCTGAACACCGCCTTCGCGACCGACGGGCTGCTGATCCGGGTGCGCGGCAAGGCGGCGCTTCCGGTTCATGTGATCTGCGAACATCGCGATCCTTTGTCCGAGGCGATCCTGCATCATGTCGTCCGGCTGGACGAAGGGGCGGAGTTCACCCTGCTGGAAAGCGGCCCGGCGGCGGCGCGCTTCCTCAAGGGCATGGAGGTCGAGGTCGCCGATGGCGCGCGCTTCCACCATGTCCGGGTGCAGGGCCCCGACCATCAGCGGCGGGCCGACACCAATATCTTCGCCCGCCTTGGCACCGGGTCGCTGTTCAAGTCCTTTACCCTGACCGCGAACGGGGTGCTGACCCGCAACGAGGTGGTGATCGAGCTGACCGGCGACGATTCCAGCGCCCATGTCGCGGGCGCGGCGATGGGCGACGGCGATTTCCTGCACGACGACACGGTGTTCGTCACCCACGACGCCGAGCGGTGCGAAAGCCGCCAGGTGTTCAAGAAGGTGCTGAAGAACGGCGCGACCGGCGTGTTCCAGGGCAAGATCCTGGTGAAACCGGGGGCGCAAAAGACCGACGGCTATCAGATCAGCCAGGCGCTGCTGCTGGACGGCGACAGCCAGTTCCTCGCCAAGCCCGAACTGGAGATCTACGCCGACGATGTGAAATGCTCGCATGGCTCGACCACGGGGGCGATCGACGACACGGCCTTGTTCTACCTGCGCTCGCGCGGGGTGCCGAAGCGCGCGGCCGAAAGCCTGCTGGTCCTGGCCTTCCTCGCCGAGGCGATCACCGAGATCGAGGACGAGGCCATCGCCGAGGACATTCGCAGCCACCTGGAGGGCTGGCTTCACCGCCACGAGGGGTGATCCGTCATGACCGTGACCTCGGATATCGTGGAAAGCTGGCGCCATCCGGCAAGGGTGGTGCGCCGACATCTCGACCGTCCGCGGTCCGAGGCGTTCATCTTCACCTTCCTGTTCGTCTTTTTGCTGGTCGCTTTCGTCGCGCAATGGCCGGCGGCCTCGCGCGCGGCGTATCTGCAACCGGATGTGCCCATGACGCAGCGGCTTCTTGCCGCGACTCTTGGCCTTCTGGCGACCGTCCCGCTGTGGTATGGGCTGGCGGCACTGTCGCATCTGGCGGCGCGGGCGTTCGGCGGGCGGGGCGACTGGTTCACCGCGCGTGCGGCGCTGTTCTGGGCGCTGGCGGCGGTCAGCCCGCTGACCCTGTTGCAGGGTCTTGTCGCGGGGCTGATCGGCCCGGGCGCGCAGGCGACGGCGGCTGGGGTCGCGGTGGCGCTGTTTTTTCTGTGGCTGTGGATGTCCATGCTGATCGAGGCCGAACGCGGATGAATGCCGGAGCAAATCTCTTCGTCGGCCTCACCCGGCTTTCCCTGCGGAACCCGCGAGAGGCGGCGCGCCAGATCATGCGGATCGGCGCGGCTTTCGACACCGGCGTCCTGTGGATGGCGCTGGTGCTGGTGGCGGTGCTGTCCTCGATCCTGACGCATCTGGCGGTCGCGATGATGCCGATGCCGGAGCAGGCGGCGGCCGGCGGCCTGGTGTTCAGCCCGATAAGAACGGCGGTGATCCAGCTTGCGCTGATGGCGGCCGTGGTCCAGGCGATGGTGATCGTCGGGCGCTGGCGCGGCGGGCATGGCACGCAAGGACAGGCGCTGTCGCTGATGATCTGGTTGCAGACCGTGCTGCTGGCGCTGCAACTGATGCAGATCGTGGCGCTGATGCTGATCCCGCCGCTGGCCGATCTGATCGGCATCGTGGCGATGGTGCTGTTTCTGGTGCTGCTGACGCTGTTCGTGGCCGAGCTACACGGCTTTCGCTCGGCCCTGTCGGTGTTTTTCGGCATTCTGGCCACGCTCTTCGTGATGGCCTTCGCGCTGGCCATTCTGATGGTCCTGCTGGGGATTTCACCGAATGTATGACGTTACCCGCATCCGCGCCGATTTTCCGATCCTGTCGCGGCAGGTGAACGGGCGGCCGCTGGTCTACCTCGACAATGGCGCCTCGGCGCAGAAGCCGCTGGCGGTGATCGAGGCGATGGACCATGCCTATCGCGAGGAATATGCCAACGTCCACAGAGGCTTACACTATCTTTCCAATGTGGCGACCGAGAAATACGAAAGCGTGCGGGGCATCATCGCCCGCTTTCTGAACGCCGGCGACGAGCGTGAGATCGTTTTCACCACCGGCTCGACCGAGGGGATCAACCTGGTCTCTTACTCCTGGGCCGCGCCGCGATTGCAGCCGGGGGACGAGATCGTCCTGTCGGTGATGGAGCATCACGCCAATATCGTGCCCTGGCATTTCCTGCGCGAACGTCAGGGGGTGGTGCTGAAATGGGTCGATTGCGATGCGAATGGCGATCTGGACCCCCGGGCGGTGCTGGATGCCATCGGGCCGCGCACCAGGCTGATCGCGGTCACCCATATGTCGAACGTCACCGGCACGGTGGTCGATGTGGCCGCCATCTGCGCCGGCGCGCGGGAAAAGGGCGTGCCTGTCCTGGTCGATGGCAGCCAGGCGGCGGTGCATATGCCGGTGGACGTGCGGGCCATCGGCTGCGACTTCTACGCAATTACCGGACATAAGCTATACGGACCAAGTGGTTCCGGCGCGATCTTCATCTGCCATGACAGGATGGAGGAGATGCGCCCCTTCCTCGGCGGCGGCGATATGATCCGCGAGGTTCACAAGGATGCCGTGACCTACGCCGATCCGCCGATGCGGTTCGAGGCCGGCACGCCCGGCATCGTCCAGCAGACCGGCCTCGGCGTCGCGCTGCAATATATGACCGGCCTCGGCATGGAAAATATCGCGGCCCATGAACATGCGATCCGCGATTATGCGCGAGCGCGACTTGCGGGCCTCAACTGGTTGCAAGTGCAGGGGAATTCGGCAACCAAGGGCGCGATTTTCTCCTTCACGATGCAGGGTGCGCATCCGCATGACCTGTCCACCGTGCTCGACAAGCGCGGCGTGGCGGTCAGGGCCGGGACGCATTGCGCCATGCCGCTGCTCGACAGGTTCGGGATCACGGCGTCGTGCCGGGCCTCCTTCGGGCTTTACAACACCACGGGAGAGGTCGACGCCCTGATCGACGCGCTGGAGTTCTGCCGAGAACTCTTCGCCTAGGTGGCCCAGGCAAGGGTCATGAAACCCGCGATCATCAAAGGCTGGTGGATCAGGTAGATCGCCAGAGAATGCCGCCCCGGCCAGCCGAGCGCCCGACCCAGGCGGTTGTCGCCCACCCCCTCCAGGTGCCGCAGTGCGCCGGTCTGCGCGAAGGCCAGCCCCGCCAGAACCGGCCCGGCCCAGGGGAAGACCGGCTCGTAATCCACGGTCAGAACGCCCCCGGCCGACAGGCCCAGCCACAGCAGCCACGGCGCGTCGAAGACCGTCGCATGGCCCCATCGGGCCACGGCGAAAACCGCGACGGCGGCCAACGCGGTTCCCCACCAGGGCGCGCGCAGGAAGGCGAGGCCGATCAGACTGCCCGCCGCAATGGCGTGGAGGATGCCCCAAAAGACATAGCGGTCGGGAAAGACGATATACGTCGCCACCGTCACCACCGCTGCCGCCGCCGCGACCTTCGCGAAGCGCCGCCAGAAGGCCGGCCAGCGGATCCCGCGCCCATGGGCGAGCCACAGACTCACCCCGGCGAGAAACAGGAAGGACCCCGCCACGATCCGCGCGAACCAATACCAGAAGGGCGTGAACATCGTCCCCGGTGCCGACCAGCCGAACATCTCGCGGTCATAGTTGAAATGGTAGATCACCATTCCCGCCAGCGCCGCCGTCCGCGCCACATCAGGCAGGGGAATCCGCCGCATCACATCCGCCACTTACTGCCCCCAAAACGGTTCCGCCCATCCTCTCTGCACAAATATCCTCGGGGGTCCGGGGGCAGACAGCCCCCGGCGCCTCCGCGTGCAGCGCGGGATCAGGTCTGGCCCGCCACGCCGCCGCCCGCAAGCCTATTCGGCGGCGATGGTTATGACCGGGCTCATCCGGTCCAACACCTCTGCCGCGAGGTGGCATTTGATCTGATGCCCGTCGCCAAGGTCGCGCACTGGCGGCAGTTCGGTCTCGCAGATCCCGCCCGCGACTTCGGCCTTCCAGCGGCAGCGGGTCTGGAACGGACAGCCGGGCGGCGGGTTCATCGCCGAGGGGATGTCGCCGTCGAGCACGATATGCTGTTTCTTCACCTTGGGATCGGCGATCGGGACGGCCGACAGCAGCGCCTCGGTATAGGGGTGGTAGGGGGGCGAGAACACCTGATCGGTCGAACCCATTTCGACCACATGGCCGAGATACATCACCATCACCCGGTCCGACAGATAGCGCACGATCGACAGATCGTGACTGATGAACAAGAGCGTCGTGCGGTTCTTGCGCTGGATGTCCATCAGCAGATCGGTGACGGCGGCCTGGACCGACACGTCCAGCGCCGAAACCGGCTCGTCCGCCACCACGACCCTTGCGCCACCGGCAAAGGCGCGCGCGATGCCGACCCGCTGCTTCTGCCCGCCCGAAAGCTGGCGCGGCATCCGCTCGGCGAAGGCGCGGGGCAGCTTCACCAGGTCCAGCAGTTCCAGCATCCGCTTGCCGCGCGCCGCGTCGCTGTCGCCGATCCCGAAGATCTCCAGCGCGCGGACGATCTGGCGCCCGACGCTCATCGAGGGGTTCAGCGTGTCGAACGGGTTCTGGAACACCATTTGCAGATTCGCGACCGTGGCGGTGTCGCGGTTCTGGATCGGCGTCGACTGGACGTAGTGGTTGAAGAGGTTGACCGAACCGTCCGAGGCGGTTTCCAGCCCCATCAGCACCTTGGCGAGCGTCGATTTCCCGCAGCCGGATTCGCCGACGATGGCGAGCGTCTCGCCCTCGCGCGCCTCGAAACTCAGGTTCTCGTTGGCCTTCACCACCTTTTCCGCGCCGCCGCCGAAGGCGCCCGAGGAGATGCGGTAATATTTCTGCAACTCGCGCACCTTCAGCACCGGGGCGCCGACAGGGGTGCGCTCGACCACCGCGCCGGCGGCGGCGGGGGCGTCCCAGTCAATTTCCGACCAGCGCAGGCAGCGGGTGGCGTGGCGGTCGCCGGGGGCCTCGGCCATGGGCACGTCGCCGCCGTCGCAGCGCCCGGCGACGAAGTAGTTGCAGCGCGGGCCGAAGTTGCAGCCCCGGGGGCGTTCATGCGGTAAGGGGAAGTTGCCGGGAATGGCGACCAGCGGCCGGCTGGTCTTGTCCGCCCCCGGCAGCGGGATCGCCCGGAACAGCGCCTGGGTATAGGGATGGCGCATGGTCTGAAAGACCTCTTCGACGTTCCCGGTCTCGACCGCCTCGCCCGAATACATCACGCAAAGGCGGTCGCAAACCTCCAGCACCAGGCCGAGGTTGTGGCTGATGAACAGCATCGAGGTGCCGTATTTCCGGCCCAGTTCCTTGACCAGGGCCACGATCCCGGCCTCGACCGTCACGTCGAGCGCGGTGGTCGGCTCGTCGAGGATCAGCAGTGCGGGTTTCGACATCAGCGCCATGGCGATGACGATGCGCTGCTGCTGGCCACCCGAAAGCTGATGCGGGTAGGCGTTCAGGATGCGGTCGGGGTCGGGCAGGCGCACGTCGGCCACGATCTGGCGGGCGAGCGCCCAGGCCTCGGCTTTCCCCATGCCGCGGTGGATCATCGGCACCTCGGCCAGTTGCGCGCCGATCTTCATCGCCGGGTTGAGGCTCGCCATCGGTTCCTGGTAGATCATCGCAATCTCGGACCCGCGCAACCGGCGCAGATCCTCGTCGCCCATGGTCGTCAGATCGCGGCCCTTGAACCGGACCGAGCCGCCGACGATCCGCCCGTTTTTGCCAAGGTCGCGCATCACCGCCAGCGCCACGGTCGATTTCCCGCAGCCGGATTCGCCGACCAGCCCCATCGCCTCGCCCGGCATGACCTTGCAGGAGAAATCCATCACCGCGGGGATTTCCCGCAGGCGGGTGAAGAAGGAAATCGACAGGTTGTCGATTTCGAGGATCGGCTGGCTGGGGTCCCATTCCGGCATCGGGATCTCCTCATGGCTGGAGAGGGACCGGGGGCCAGCCCCCGGACCCCCGGGATATTTATGCAGAGAGGATGGGGGGAAGGCGCATCAGTCTTTCAGGCTTTCTTCGCGCAATCCGTCGGCGAGGAGGTTGAGGCCGAGCACCAGGCTCATCAAGGCGATGGCGGGGACGAGTGCGGGATGGGGGTAGAGCGACAGGAGCTTGCGGCCCTTGTCGATGGTCGAGCCCCAGTCGGGGCTTTCGGGCGAAACGCCGAGGCCGAAGAAGCCGAGCGTGCCGAGCAGGATCGTGGTGTAGCCGATGCGCAGGCAGAAATCGACGATCAGCGGCCCGCGCGCATTGGGCAGGATTTCCCACAGCATGATATACCACGGGCCTTCGCCCCGGGTCTGAGCGGCGGAAACATAGTCGCGGGATTTGATGTCCATCGTCAGGCCGCGGGTGATGCGAAAGACGGTGGGGGCGTTGACGAATACCACAGAGACGAAGACGTTCAGAAGGTTCGGGTACTCTTGGGCTGGCCGGCCGCGAGCGCGCAGCTGGCGGCGCGGCGCAGGTAGCGCGGCTGCGAGTCGACCCGGACGGCGGCCGCGAACAGCTTCATCGCGTCGAGGTGGTCGCCGCTGACCTCGAGCTGGCACGCGCGCTCGAACAGCTCGCCGGCGTACTCCTGTGGGCTCTGGGGCCGGTCGTGCCCCGCGGCGCTGGCCGAGGCCGGCTGGCTCGCGGCCTTGTCCGGGCTGGTCAACCGGGCATACGCGCGGCTCAGCGCCTCGAACACCACCGGCAGCCGCGCGGCGAAGCTGCCGACCGGCTGGCCGAAGTAGCGATCGGGGTGCACGTCCTTGGACAGCCGGAAGTAGGCGCGCTTGAGCTGGCGCGCGTCGGACCCGGTGGCGACGCCGAGCAGCGCCCACGGATCGCGGCCATCGGCGAGCCGGGCCATCGCCAGGATCCGCCGGCGGATGCCGTCCTCGATCGGCACGTCCTCGCGCGGCGCCGACATCTCCACCGGGGTCATCCCGGTCAGGCTCAGATCATGGCTCGGCCCGGGATCGGGCGGCGCGGGATCGGCGCTGGCCGGGCGGCGCTGGCCGGACGGGCCGATCGCCGGCGCGGCCGGGCGCAGCGGCGGCAAGCCCGGGCGCGGCAGGCCGGTCTGCGGCATCGGCGGCACCGTGGTCTTGGTGGTCTGGCTATGCGGCGTGCTGACGATCGGCTGCGGAATTCCAGAGGACGCGGCCGGCGCGGCCGGCGCGGCCGG
>JAATGA010000334.1 GCA_015654855.1 Rhodobacterales bacterium | reverse complement strand
TTACGAATGATGTGCTCTACCAACTGAGCTAAAGCGGCCTTGGGGCAGGGCAATCGGCCCGGTCCGGAAGGCCTCTCAAATAAACTGCCGCCGGGCGCTTGGCAACAGCTTTAGGGGATGCCTGTCAGCTTGCCGCCGTCTTCAGCCCGCCCGCCGCCTCAATGGCGTCGATTTCCGCCTCCGAAAGCCCCACCTCCGCCAGCACCTCGCGGGTGTCCTGCCCCAATTTTGGCGGGTGGCGGCGGATATTGGCCGGCGTCTGCGAATAGCGCACCGGCGGTCGCATCTGGAAATAGGGGCCAGCATCGGGGTGTTCATGGCGTTCGAAGAAGCCGACGGCCTTGAGGTGCGGATCGTCCTGCAGATCGTCCAGCCTGTTCATCTTCACCACCGGGATGTTCAGCGGCATCAGCAGGTCGAGCCATTCCTGCGTCGTTTTCGTCGCGGTCAGATCCTCGATCAGGGCATAGAGCTCGCGGATATGCTGGGTGCGGGCCTTGTAGCTGGCGAAGCGGGGGTCCTCGGACATCGCGCCCGGACGCCCGGCCATGGCGAAGAAATCGTTCCACTGCTTGTCTGAATAGGGCATCAGGCCGATGTAGCCGTCGAGCGTGCGATAGGGGCGGCGGTCTGGGTTGGTGACGCGGGAATAGGACCAGGGACCGGTCGCCGGGTCGAAGACGTGGCCGTAGAAATGTTCCGCCAGAATGAAGGAGGTGATCGATTCCAGCATCGGCACCTCGACGAACTGGCCCTCGCCAGTCCGCTCGCGGTGGAACAGCGCGGCCAGCACGGCCTGGGTCATGAAATGGCCGGAAACCTTGTCGGCGATCAGCGAGGGCATGTAGCGGGGCTTGGGGTCGCCATCCATGCGGTTGAGCAGGTCGGCTGCGCCGGACCCTGCCTGAATGAGATCGTCATAGGCCGGGAGTCCGGCATAGGGGCCATCCGATCCATAGCCTGCGGCATGGACGAAGATGATGTCGGGCTTCACCGCCTTTACATCCTCGTAGGAAAGCCCCATGCGCTTCATGCCCTCATAACGCACGTTCGAGGTGAAGACATCGGCGGAAGCGATGATCTTGAAGAGCGCTGCGCGTCCGGCGGGCGTGTGCAGGTCCAGCAGAACGGAGCGCTTGTTGCGGTTGATGGTGAGATAGATCGGCCCCAGACCTTCGGCGGCGCCTTCGGGCAGCTTTCCCGCCCAGCGCATGATATCGCCGCCCTGTCCGCCGCCGCCGGTGGGTGAGGGCGCCTCGACCTTGATCACATCCGCGCCCAGATCGCCCAGCATCTGGGTCGCATAGGCGCCGAACACGACGCTCGTCAGATCGACAATGCGAATGCCCTTCAGCTGCCCTGTCACATTACTCGCGAGCTTGCTGGTTCCGCTTTCCACCCTGATCTCCTTTTTTGCCTTTATATTTATTCATTATTTATTCATGCAATCCGGCATCGCACTCCCCATCTCCCCGATAAAGTGCAACGCTTACCTTTTCCCGTTCCCGCGGGTGAAGGTCAAGCAGATTGGCCGGACAGCGGGGCGCTGCGATTGTTTATCCATCTGGCCGGATTGTCTTGTTAAGCTCGGGCGGGGACGGGGCCCGGAGAGGAATTTGATGCTGCTCCAACATTCAAGCTGGCCGGAAGTGGAGGCCTATCTCGCGCGCTCGCGCGGGATCGTCATGCCCATCGGCTCCACTGAACAGCACGGCCCTAACGGTCTGATCGGTACCGATGCCCTGTGCCCGGAACTGATCGCGCGCCGGGCCGCCGAAACGGTGGACATGCTGATTGGCCCGACCTTCAATGTCGGCATGGCTGCGCATCATATGGGCTTTGCGGGCACGATGACGCTGCGTCCCTCGACCATGATCGCGGCCCTGCATGACTGGGTTTCCTCGCTGGCACACCATGGTTTCGAGCGCATCTATTTCTTCAATGGGCACGGTGGCAACATCGCGACCATCAAGGCCGCTTTCAGCGAGATCGCCGGTGATCCCGAACTTTCGGAGGCAACGGACAGACGTGGGCCGGTGCGCTGCAAGGTGATGAACTGGTGGGATTTCGAGCCGGTGACAAATCTTTGCCGCGACCTCTATGGCGCTTCCCATGGCTATCATGCCACGCCGTCGGAAGTGGCGGTCACACGCTTTGCCCTCCCGCAGGCGATTAAAAATGTCGAGATGAGCCCGAAAATCGCCCCGCTCGGGCGCTACAGCGACGCGGTGAGCTACCGGGC
>JAATGA010000151.1 GCA_015654855.1 Rhodobacterales bacterium | reverse complement strand
TGGGCGCTCAAGGGAAACCCCCCCCTCCCCCCCGAACCCCGCCACTCTCGGCGTGCTGCTGCACGAAGCCACGCGCGCGATCCGCAAGGCGTTCGAGGGTCGGGTCGGCTCGCATGGGCTGTCTTCGGCGCAATGGCGGTTGCTTCTGACGCTTGGCAAATGCCCCGAAGGCGCCAGCCAGGCGCGCCTGGCCGACCACCTTGAGATCGAGCCGATCAGCGTCTCGCGCCTGATCGACCGGATGGAGGCGTCGGGATGGGTGGAACGCCGTCCCTGCCCCGCCGACCGGCGGGCGAAGATCGTGAAACCGACGGCGCGCGCCCGCGCCGCCCATGCCGAAATCCGCGCCATCGCAGAGGGCATCTATGCCGAGGCGCTGGCCGGCCTGCCGCCCGAAACGCGCCAGGCCCTGACCACCGCGCTGATCGCCATCATCGCGAACCTGAACGAAGCCGACGCCCGCCCCGACGACCAGCCGGCCGCGACCGTCCATGGAGGCGACCCCGAATGACCCAGAGCAACACCGAAACCGGCGCGGCGGCCCCCCTTTCGCCCGCCGACCGCCCGCGTTCCGCGCGGCTGAAGCGCAACCTGCTGATGGCCGCCTTGCCCGTGCTGCTGCTGGCCGGGGCCGGGGTCTGGTGGCTGGGTTCGGGCGGCAGCCAGTCGACCGACAACGCCTATCTTTATCAGGGGCGGCTGTCGGTCGCCTCGTCCGTCGGCGGGCGGGTGGTGAAGCTCGGCATCACCGAAAACCAGCCGGTCGCGGCGGGCGATCTGTTGTTCCAGGTCGATCCCGAGCCCTATCAGATCGCGCTGCGCAAGGCCGAGGTCGCGCTGGAGACCGCGCGTCTGGATGTGCGCCGGCTGAAGGCCGCTTTCGCCGAGGCGCAAGCCCAGGCGAAGCTGGCGCATGACACTTTGGCCTATCAGGAGACCACCCTCACCCGGCAAGAGGCGCTGACGAAGAAGGGCGTCGCCAGCGACACCACCCTGGACGATGCGCGGCATGAAGAGCAGGTGGCGCAACAGACCGCCGTCGCCGCCGATATGGCGGTCGAGGCGGCGCTGGCCGCCCTCGGCGGCGACGCCTCAGGCGAAATCGACGACCACCCGGAGGTCAAGGCCGCAGCCGTCGCCCGTGACGCCGCCGCCTGGGATCTGCGCCAGACCAGTGTCTATGCCCCGGCCGATGGCCTGGTCTACAAGGCCGCCGCCTTCCGCCTGGGCCAGATGGTTTCCGCCGGGACCACGCTCTTCACCCTGATCGAGACCGGCGACACCTGGGTCGAGGCGAATTTCAAGGAAACCCAACTGGCCGGGATCCGCCCCGGCCAGCCGGTCGAGGTCGAACTCGACGCCGCCCCCGGAGTGAAGCTCGCCGGTCATGTCGAGGCGATCGGCGCGGGCACGGGGTCCGAATTCTCGCTGCTGCCGGCGCAGAACGCGACAGGCAACTGGGTCAAGGTCGAACAGCGCGTGCCGGTGCGCATCCGGCTGGATTGGCCCGACAAGGCGCCGGTTCTGGCCGTGGGCCTGTCGGCCGATGTCACGGTCGACACCAAGGGCACCCCCACCGAACTCGCCGCCGCCGGGGCGCCCGTGCAGCGATGAGCGCCGCAGCCGTTCCCGCAGCCGGCCCGGCCGAGGTGAAACACCGTGGCCTGATCACGCTGGCCATCATGCTCGCCACGATCATGCAGGTGCTGGACACCACCATCGCCAACGTGGCCTTGCCGTCGATGACAGGCGACCTCGGCGCCTCGACCGATACGATCAACTGGGTGCTGACGAGCTATATCGTCGCGGCCGCGATCATGACGCCGGTCACCGGCTGGCTGTCGGACCGGATCGGCAAGCGCGAGTTGTTCCTGGTTTCCATTGCCGGTTTCGTCGTCTCCTCGGTCGCCTGCGGCGTCGCGTGGAGCCTGCCGTCCATGGTCGGGTTCCGGGTGATGCAGGGACTGTTCGGCGCGGCGGTCGTGCCGCTGTCGCAGACCTTTCTGCTGGACATCAACCCGCGCGAAAAGGCCGGTCAGGCCATGGCGATGTGGGGCGCGGGGATCATGATCGGCCC
>JAATGA010000300.1 GCA_015654855.1 Rhodobacterales bacterium | reverse complement strand
TGGAAGATCATCTGCACCTTTGCCGCCGGGAGGCCCGGTCGCAGGTCGCGCCCGGCGATCCGCACCTCGCCCGAGGTTGCAGTTTCCAGCCCGGCCAGAATTCGGCCGATGGTGGATTTGCCCGACCCGCTTTCGCCGACGATGCCCAGCGTCTCGGCCGGGGCCAGCGTCAGATCCACCCCGTCCAGCGCGCGGATTTCGCGCCCGGCGGCGCGGAAGCTTTTGGTCAGGCCGCGGATCTCCACGACCGGCGGCAGGGTCTCAGCCATGGCTCGTCTCCGGGACCAGCGCCTGTTCCAGCGCGGTATGCGCACCGATCAGCGCGGCGGTATAGGGATCGCGGGGGGCGTGAAGCACCTGATCCCAGGGGCCTTCCTCGACGATCCTGCCGTTTTTCATCACGACCACGCGGTCGGCGATCTCGGCCACAGCGCCGATGTCGTGGGTGATGAACAGGACGCCCTTTCCGGTGCGATTGCGGATATCGGCCAGCAACTCCAGCACCTGCGCCTGAACCGTCACATCCAGTGCCGTCGTCGGCTCGTCGGCCAGCAGCAGCGCCGGGTCCAGCGTCAGGGCCGCCGCGATCATCACGCGCTGCCGCATCCCGCCCGACAGTTCGTGCGGATAGCTGCCCATCACCCGCGCGGGTTCGGGAATACCCACATCGGCCAGGGCGCCAAGCGCCCTTTCCCTGGCCGCCGCGCGCGACAGGCCGCGATGACGGATCAGCCCCTCGGTCATCTGGCGGGCGATCGACAGGACGGGGTTCAGGCAGGTCATCGGCTCCTGAAAAATCATGCCGATCCGGGCGCCACGGATATCCTCCATCTGGCGGCGGTCCAGCGCGGCGAGGTCGACCCCTTCGAACAGGATCTGGCCCGTGAGATGCGCCGTGTCGGGCAACAACGCCATGATCGCCAGCGAGACGCTGCTTTTGCCGCTGCCGGATTCGCCGACCAGCGCCACGATCTCGCCGGGGCGGAGGTCGAAGTTCACCCGGTCCACCGCAGCCGGTCCTTCGGGGCCGCCGTAGCTGATCGAGAGGTCGCGGATGGAGATCAGGGCTTCGGTCATATGCGCCTCTGCCGGCCCTTGGGATCGGTGAGGTCGCGGATACCGTCGCCGATCAGGTTGAAGCTCAGCACCGTCAGGCAGATGGCGAGTCCGGGGAAGATCAGGATCCAGGGCGCGCGGGCAATGTAGTTCCGCCCCGATGCGAGGATCGAGCCCCATTCCGGCGAGGGTGGCTGCACCCCCAGTCCGAGGAAGGAAAGCCCCGCCGCCGACAGGATCGCCGAGGAAAAGCCGATGCTGCCGATGACGATCAGGCTTTGCAGGATGTTCGGCAGCACCTGCACCCGCATGATGCGCGTGGCGCGGGTGCCGGCGATCTGCGCCGCCTCGACATAGGGTTTCGCGCGTTCGACGGCGGCGAGACCGTAGGTGACGCGGGCATAGAAGGGAATCAGGCTGATGGCGATGGCAAGCGTGGCATTCTCGGCGCCGGGGCCGAGAAAGGCCACCAGGGCCAGCGCCAGCAGCGTGTCGGGAAAGGAATAGACCACATCGACGATGCGCAACAACAGGCCCTTCACCCGCTCGGGGTAGAAGGCGATGACCAGCCCGAAGCTGACCCCGAAGGTCAGCCCCGCCGCCACGGCGGCCAGCCCGATCCCCAGCGAGAGCCGCGCCCCCAGCAGCACCCGGCTGAAAAGGTCGCGGCCCAGTTCATCGGTGCCGAACCAATGCGCGGCCGTGGGCGGCGACAGGCGCGGCCCCGAGGCCATGCGGAACGGATCATAGGGTGAGATCCAGGGCGCCAGCAGCGCTCCGGCAACGACGATGGTCAGGATCAGCGCGCCCACGGCGATGTTCCAGCGGCGCAGCGCGGCGGGAAAGGGCAGGCGGCGGGACGGCAGGGTGGCGTCGCTCATCTGCGGCGGACCCTTGGATCGAGCAGACCGTAAAGCAGGTCGAGCGCGGTGGTGACAAGCACGATGGAGGTGGCGAAGATCACCATGAACCCCTGCACCAGCGGGTAATCGCGCTGCAACATCGCCTGAATGGCAAGGCGCCCGATGCCGTTCCATGAGAAGACGTTCTCGGTGATGACCTGCCCGCCCAGGAGATGCGCGAAGACCAGGCCCACCACGGTGACGACCGAGATCATGGCCGGTCGCATGGCATGGACCATCAGCACTTCGCGCTCGCGCAGGCCGCGGGCGCGAGCGGTACGGATGTAATCCTCGTTCAGGATGTCGATCAGCGCCGAGCGGGTCATCCGCGCGACAAGCGCGCTGTGGACGATGCCCAGCGTCAACGCGGGCAGCACGATGTTGCGGGCGCTGGTGCCCGCAACCGGAAACCAGCCCAGATGCAGCGAGAAGAACTGGATGAAGGTCAGCCCCATCCAGAAGCCCGGGATCGAGACGCCCAGGATCGCGATCAGCATCACCGCGAAATCGGCGGCGCGGCCCCGGTTCACCGCGGCTATGACCCCCATGGGAATGCCAAGCGCAAGCGCGGTCCCAAGCCCGGCCACGGCGAGGATGATGGTGTTCGGCAGCCGGCCCAGCAGCAGGGGCGCCACCGGCTCGTTGCCGCGGATGGTGGTGCCCAGATCGCCCTGCAACACATTCGACACATAAAGCAGCGTCTGCTGCCACACCGGCTTGTCCAGCCCGTATTGCCCGGTCAGGCGGGCGATGTCGGCGGCGCTGGCATTGCCCGACTGCGCCAACATGGCCGTGATCGGGTCGCCCGGGACAAGATGGATAAGGACGCCCGCAAGAAACACCACCACGAGGATCGTGATCGCGGCGGTCAGCAGGCGTCTGGCGACGAATGTCAGCATGTGGCGATCCGGTCTGTTGGCTGCGGGCCGGCGCGGAAGTTCCCGCGCCAGCCCCGGTCGGACAGGTGTCGATGGCCTATTCGGCGATCTTTACGTCGTTGAAGATGATCGAGGCGACGAAGCCGGTCCTGAAGCCGTCGACCTTGTCGGTCGAGGCCCAGAGCCAGTTCCAGCCGGGCGAGACCAGCGGCACGGCGTAGGTGTTTTCCAACAGATACTGCTGCACTTCCTGCAACTTGGCCACCCGGGCGTCGCCGGTCAACATGCGCTGATCGGCCAGCATCGTGTCAAGCTCGGCGCCCACGCCCATGTTCACGAAGCCCGGCTGCTGCCACATCACGGTCATATAGTCGGAATCGACGCCCGAATAGCCCATGGTCCACAGGACCGGCGTGCCTTCGGTGCGCAAATTCTCTTGCGACATCTGGTCGAAGAAGGCGGCGACCTCGCGGGTTTCCAACTCGGCCTCGACGCCGATTTCCGCAAGATGCTGCTGCATCATCTGGTGCATCTGGTCGAAGCCCGGCAGAGCATGAACCGAAAGCTTGATCTTTAGCGGGTTCTGCGGGGTATAGCCCAGACCTTCCATGATGGCGCGTGCCGCGTCGGGATCGTAGCTGGTCCCCCAGGCCGCGCATTTCTCGAGATCGACGCCGATCAGCCCCGGAGCGGCCGGGCAGGTGGTCGGACTGACCAGCCCTTCATAGGCGATCATGGCATAGGAATCGCGGTCCAGCGCCATGCCGATGGCGCGGCGCACCTCGGGATTGTCGAAGGGCGCAAGCTTCCAGGTGAACGCCGCCATGACCTGCTGGCCCGACAGGTCGGCGGAATAGATCTTGAAGCCCGGCTCGTTCTCAAGGATCGCGGCCTCCTCCAGCGACGGCTCGGCCAGATCGACCTCGCCCGAGCGCAGCGCGGCCATCCGCGCCACCGCCTCGGGGATCACGACGAGCTTCAGCTCGTCGATATAGGGGCGGCCCTTGTTCTCGATCAGCGGGCTGAAGCCCTGATAGGCGTCGTTCGCCTTCAGGGTGATGTGGTCGTTGCGCGACCATTCCACCAGCGTGAAGGGTCCGGTCCCGACCGGGGTGAAGTTCCCGTCCGCGGCCACTGAACTGCGGCAGATCATAGGGATCGAGAAGGAACCGAGATAGGAAAGGAACGGGCCATAGGGCTCGGTCATCCTGACCTTGACCACATTGCCCTCGCTGGTCACGCTTTCGATCGGACCGTATTGCGACCGGCGGGGGTTCATCGTCTCGGGCGCCACGGCGCGCTCGAAGGTGAAGACGACATCCTCGGGGCCGAAGGCCGAACCGTCGTGGCAGGAGATGCCCTCGCGGAGGGTGAAGCTGTAGGTCAGATTGTCTTCGGAAATCTCCCAGCTTTCCGCCAGGCCGGGGTGGGCGACCCCCGAGGCGTCAAGCGTGACCAGCGTGTCGAAGATCAGGTCGGTGACCTGGCTCGACTGCGTGGTGGAAACCTTCTGCGGGTCGAGCCCGTCGGCATCGACGCTGCGCGCGACCGTCAGCGTGGTCTGCGCGGCCAGCGGCAGGGCGGTCAGCGCCGTGGCGCCAAGGATCAGGGCGGGAAGGGTCAGTCGGGAAAATCGGGTCATGTCGATGTCTCCTGTTGGGGGTGACGGATGTGCAGGCTTCGCCTGTCGTCGTTATGTCCCGGGATGGACGGGGGGGCGGAGCTGCGCCCAGGGCCGCGCCGCCTCGATCTGCCCGGCCAGGCGGAAAAGCAGGGCCTCGGCACCGGGCCTTGCGGCGAACTGGCAACCGATGGGCAGGCCATCGGCATCGCGCATTCCGGGGATCGACATCGCCGGAGCGCCGGCGATGTTGAAGGGATGAGTGTAGGGCATCCACGCCAGATAGTTGCCGTAATGCGTCTCGGGCGTGACGTTCAGATCGAAAGAGCCCAGCGGAACAGGCGGCTTCGCCAGTGTCGGCGAGAGATAGACATCATGGCTGTCGAAGATGCCCATAATGTGCTGTGCGGTCCGGTGCGTTCCGGCGATCGCCTGCACATAGTCGGTCGCGCCGATGGCGCGGCCTCGCCGGACGATCTCCCAGACGACCGGGGCAAAGTCATCGGGGCCGAGTGAGCGGCCGAGCATCTTTTCCTCGACCGCCATGTCCGTGGCATATTCGGCATTGGCCATCAGGTTGAAGTCGCGCCAGCCGTCTTCGGGAAGGTCGAGGTCGCGCCATTCGCAGATATGCCCCAGATCCTCAAGCAGTCCGACCTGCGTCTCGACCGCCCGGATACAGTCGGGATGGGTCGGCGCACCGTAGGGGGCCCGGGTCGAAACCGCGATGCGCAACTTGCCCGGATCGCGCCCGACCTCGGCGGCAAAGCCGCTGCCGGCGGGCGAGTTGTAGAACTGATGCGGATGCGGCCCGGCGGTGGCATCCAGCAGCGCGGCGCTGTCGCGCACCGTCCAGGTCAGCGCGTGTTCGCAGAGCATTCCCATCCAGCGGTCGCCATCCGGCGCCGTCGGGTTGCGCCCGCGCGTGGGTTTCAGCCCGAAGGTGCCGCAGCAAGAGGCCGGTACCCGGATGGAACCGCCGCCATCATTGCCATGCGCCATGGGCACGATGCCCGCAGCCACGGCCGCGGCACTGCCGCCCGACGAGGTTCCGGTGGTGCGCCCGGTGTTCCAGGGGTTGTGCGTCGGACCGTGGGCGCGGGATTCCGTACTCCAGTCCATCGCCAGTTCGGGCACAGCGGTCTTGCCGAAGATGACCAGCCCCGCCTGTTTGTAGCGCCGGACCAGTTCGGTGTCCGCCGCAGCCGGGCGGCTCAGCCTTGGCCCCCAGGCCGATCCGGTCGGCTCTCCGCCGTAATGTGCGGTCAGATCCTTCAGAAGGAAAGGCACGCCCCGGAACGGCCCTTGGGGGAGCCCGGCACGGATCGCCGCGCGCGCCTTTTCCTCGAACGTCGCGACGACGGCGTTCAGCACCCCGTTGACTGCGGCATTCGCCGCCAGCGCGGCGTCGAGCAATTCATCCGGCGTGGTCTCGCCTTGCCGGACAAGGGCAGCAAGCCCGACTGCATCCTGCGAGAGATATTCGTCAGGCGTCATTCCTGCCTCCGTTGCCGATGAGGGGCCAACAAGGGCAGCCGGGCAGGGGTGCAACGGCCATCGCCATCCTGGGATCAGGCATTGTCGCGCCCCCTCAGATAGGTGCTGACCGTGGCCATGCAGGCGTCGCGTTCCTCGTAATGCGGCATGTGGCTCGAATTCTCGAAAACCACCCAGCCGTTGTCGGGGATGCGTTCGACAAAGGGTCGCACCACTTCGGGCGTCGCCTCGTCATGCCGGCCCGAGATGACCAGGGTCGGAATCTCGATCAGATGCAGCCGGTCCTCGATGGTCCAGTCCTTCAACGTGCCGATCACATGGAACTCCGTCGGCCCGTTCATTGATCCGTATACGGTGGGATCCTCGGCCATGGCATCGAAGGTGCGCTGCACCTCGGGGGGCCAGGGATCGCAGCGGCAGACGTGCTGACGGTAGAACACATCCGTCGCCGCCAGATATTCCGGGTCGTTCATCGTGCCGGCGGTCTCGTGCTTCAGCAGGATCTCATGGATCCCGCCGGGCAGCGCCTTTCGCAGCCGGTTGGCCTCTTCCACCCAGGTCTTCATGCTGGCCAGCGAATTGGCCAGCACCAGCGCCTTCAGCCCGGCAGGCCGGCGCACCGCATGTTCCGCCCCGAGAATACCACCCCAGGACTGGCCAAGCAGGGCGTAGCGATCCTGGATGCCAAGCGTGGCCAAAAGGTTTTCCAGCTCGGCCAGGAACAGGTCGACCGTCCAGAAATCGGCGCCCTTGTCCCGAAGACGGGTCGAGGCGCCGCAGCCAAGTTGGTCATAGTGGATAACCGCGCGGCCGTCCGACGCCGCCAGGTCCTTGAAGCTGTCGACGTAGGAATGGGTGCAGCCCGGCCCGCCATGCGCCACCACCAAGGGCAGCGTCCCGGCCTGCGGATCGCCCGTCACCCGATACCAGGTCTTCCACTCTCCGAATCCGGCATACCCTTCGCGCACCGCCATCTTGTCCACCGCCATTCTGCCGTCCCGTCGCGTCTAATGCTTGGGGTCAGGCTAGGGGCGATGCCGGCCGGTCGTATAGCTGTCACAAATTATAGCGTCGCGCGGTTCAGATCAGCCGGCGGCGGCTGGCAATGGTGACGGCATGGGTTCGGTTGCGCGCACCAAGTTTTCGGATCGCGGCATTCAGATGCATGATCACGGTGGGCATGGAGCGGTCGATGATCCGCGCGATCTCCTTGGCGGAATTGCCTTCTGCGGCAAGGCCCAGACACTCCCTCTCGCGGCGGGTCAGGACGCTGGCCAGCGCCTCCTCTCCGATCAGTTCGACGGCCGACTGGTTGAACAGATGCGCGATCAGCCCGAGATCGGCCACCACGCGCGAGGCACCGCTTCGCCTTGCCCGACCGCGCCCGATGGTCACGCCGGTCACGGTGGCGAAATCGCCCGAGGGCAGATGGATCGGCACAGTCACCCCCGAGAAGACCTGGCGTTCGGCCAGATAGGCGATGACCGGCGCGATTTCGGGGGTCAGCAGGGGGCGGATCACGCTGTCGATATCGGGATCATAGCTCCACAGGAACGGGGCCGAGGTGGAAAGTGCCACCATCTGCACGGGATCCATGCGGATATATTCGTCGCCCGACCAGCGCGTCCACATCTCATCGCCCAGATTACGTTGCGCAAAGACTGAGGGAATCGGGATGCGGTTGTCCGACCGCGCCGCCAGCGGTGTGTAATCGTAGATCATCCCGTCGAAGCCCATGCCTCGCATGTGCCGGAAGGCGGTATCCACGCGCTCTTCAAGACCCTTCGTTTTGTCGAAGCTCCGGCGGATCGTTTCCAGGTCGCTGTCCATCGGTTCGCCACATCGCCAAATCGTGCCCTTCCGATTGGCACGGAAGGGGGGGCACCCTGTCAAGTGTGATAGCTTTCGCTGCCCCCGACTGGGCGACTAGCCTGTACCGGAATGCATGGAATGCGACGGACTGTCGGATTCATGTGCAGTAGCACAAGACTGCGGAGAGTGCCGGATGAAAGCGGATGGCAGGGCAGATGGAATGGCGGAGGGGGCAGGACCCCGCTGCACCATCTGGCGCGAGGCAAACGGCATCCCGCATGTCCGGGCCGAAACCGATGCCGGGGCCTGGGCCGGCCTTGGCACTGTCCATGCCCGTGACCGCCTGTTCCAGATGGACCATACCCGCCGCCGCGCCTGTGGCCGGATGGCCGAATGGCTGGGCCATGAGGCGCTGGAGGGCGACCACTTCGCCCGTCGCCTTGGCGGGGCGGCGGTCGCCCGCGCCAATGTGCTCGCCCTTGGCGACGAGGCCCGCGCGATGCTCGATGCCTATTGCTCGGGAGTGAATGCTGAGATCGACAGGCTGCGCGCGGGGGGCGACCTGCCCGAGGAATATGCGCTGCTCGGCCAGCCCGCGGGGCCAGAGCCATGGACCCCCGCTGATTGCATCGCGGTGACGCGCCAGATCGGTCTGGCGATGGGATCGGTCTGGATGAAACTGTTCCGCGCCGCAGCTTTGCCGGTGACGGGGGCCGAACTTGTCTCGCTTTTGCGCCACGACGACGACGGCGCCGACCGCTTCGTGTTGCCGCCGGATGCCGATGGCCGACGCTGGATGGCCAGCCTTGCGGATCTTGCCCCCGCGACCGGGGCTTTGCTTGCCCTTGGTTCGGACGCCACCTCAGGCGGCGGCAGCAACAACTGGGTGGTTTCGGGCGGCCTTACGGCGACCGGGCTGCCGATCATGGTCGGCGATCCGCACCGCGAGCTTGAGGTGCCCGCCATGTATGCGCAGGCACATCTTTGCGGCGCAGGTTTCGACGTGATCGGCCTGACCATTCCCGGCGCGCCCGGCTTTCCCCATGTCGGGCACAATGCCGATGTCGCCTGGTCTGTGACCCATGCCATGGCGGATATTCAGGATCTTTACATCGAGCGATTCGATGACGGTGCGCGGCACTATCTGCATCGCGGAACCTGGTATCCGGCGACGTATCGTCGGGAAACCATCGCCGTGCGCGGCGAAGCGGATCAGACCGTCGGGATCTGGGGCACCGCCCATGGCCCGGTGATCTGCGGCGATCCCCGCACGGGTCATGCCATTTCCTTCGCCTCGCCCCAACTTGCCCCCGACGACCGCAGCTTCGATTGTCTGCCGCGGATGCTGCGGGCAAAGGGTGTGGCGGGGCTGCATGAGGCGGTTCGCGGATGGGGGCTGATCGACCACAACCTTGTTGCCGCCGACCGCTCGGGGCAGATCGGCCACCGGGTGCGCGCCACGCTGCCCCGCCGAGGTCGGATCAACGGTTGGCTTCCGGTCCCGGGCTGGACGGGCGAGCATGACTGGAACGGCATGGTCCCCTTCGAGGATATGCCCGCCGCAATCGACCCCGACGGCGGCCGGATCGTCACCGCGAACAACCGCGTGGTGCCTGACGACGGCCCTTATTACTTCTGCACCGACGCGACACCGCCGTGGCGCGCCAGGCGCATCGCCGCCCGTCTTGACGCGCTGGAGACGCTTTCGGCCGAGACGATGGCCCCGATCATGATGGACCGGCAGAGCGGCGCCGCGCCGGTGTTCCGCCGGCATCTGGCCGGGCATCGGGCCGCGCAGCCCGATACGGCGCAACTTGCCGCCCGCATTGCCGCGTGGGACGGCCGGATGGACGCCGACCGGGTCGAGCCGACGCTTTACGCCCGGTTCCGCCTCGCCCTTGCCGGGGCGGCGATGCGCGCGACGGGGCTTGGCGCAGCCCGGGGCATCGCCGCCGGACTTGTTTCCGGCGGCGACATGCTTACCCAGATGTGGTGGATCCTGCCAGGCCTGTTGCGGTCGGGCGATGAAAGGCTGCTGCGGGGCCAAAGCTGGTCCGCGTTGACCGAGGCTGCGCTGCGCGAAGTGCTCGATCAGGGGGAACCCCCGCTTTGGGGGCGGGAGCATCGGCCGCAACTGCGGCACCCCCTCTCCGCCGCCTTTCCCGAGGCCGCTGCCCGGCTCGATCCGCCCTGCGCCGGGATCGGTGGCGACAATGACTGCGTTTGTGCCACGGGGATAGTGCCCTCGAAGGGGCTCTCCACCCGCTATGCGGCACTGGCCCGCTATGTCTTCGATCTCTCGGACTGGCGGAACTGCCGGTGGACGGTGATCTCGGGCAGCGGCTCCGCCCCTGACGATCCCCACCGGAGCGATCAGAACGCCAACTGGGCGGCAGGCGGCATGGAGCCGATGCTTTACGATTGGGGGCTGATCCGCACCACCTGTCGGCAGGACAGTACCTCCGGCTGTTCTGTTCCGGCATCCGGGGTATCGAATTAACGGTGTGGCTGTCTGCGCCTGTTGGCAGAGTTCGATACCAGATCCAGGCTCATGACTCGTTCCTGATCAGCTCAGGAACAGGACCGTTGCGGCAAGGGCGATGGCTGAGAGGCAGGTCTCCGGGCATCGGTCGTATCATGTGGCAACGCGTCGCCAGTCCTTGAGGCGACCGAATGACCCCGATGCGGTTGCGCCGTTTTTTTGGCGTCGCTTGTCGTATTCCACGGCCCTTTTCGGGATTTCCGGTCGGGGATGAGAACATTTATCCACTTGGTGTCAAAAGATTTTTTCGCAGCCAATCAGCGTCGTGGCCCCGATCTGTCGCCCCCGGCATCGGCGACGACATGCAGCCTGGGATTCATGCCGCCTTTGGTGCGTCCGATCCGGCGAGGAAGCCCCCTGTTTTTTTTCCCGCAGGCCCGGCACCGCGCGATGCGCTTTCAGGTAAGTCGCGCCGATCATGGCCATGTTGTGATCGGAGACTTCGGCGACATACTCCAAAACGTTTGCGGCGGAAGCTGTAGGCGCGCGGGGCGGGCAGAGATCCGGTCGCCTAGGTCAGCGCCCCGCCGTCTCGATACATTCCCTGAGGAAGCGGTAGAAAAGCGGGTCGCCCGTACGGGTCACGTTGATCCGCATCGACGGGCGCGGCGGCGCCTCGTCAGGATAGAAGAGGCTGCCCGGTGCCAGAAAAATGCCGCGCCGCGCCGCGAGGTCCAGCATCCTTGCCTCCTCGACCCCCGGCGGCAGATGCAGGAAGCTGTAATAGCCGGCCTCGTCGGGGCAATGGGTTTCCAGCCCGAGCCGGCGTATCTGCGTCAGATAGACCGAACGCGCCTCGGCCAGCCGTCCGTTCAGGCGGCTCAGATGGCGCTGATAACGCTGGCCGGTGATCAGTTCGGTGATCACCATTTCCGAAAAGCGGCTGCTGTTGACGGTCGTGACCAGCTTCAGTTCGGCCAGTTCGCGCGCATATTTCAGCTTGCAGATGACATAGCCGGCCCGAAAACTGGCGGAAAGCAGCTTCGAGAAGGTCGAGATCGCCAGCACGATGTCGAACTGGTCCAGAGCCGCCAGCATGATCCGGCCGGGCCAGGAGGGCAGGTCGAGAAACGGATCGTCGTCCACCACCAGGATTCCGTTCTGCGCCGCGATCTGCAAGATGCCATGCGCCACGGCAAGGCTCATGGAACTGCCGGTCGGGTTGTGGCAACTCGATTGCGTAAAGAACATCCGGGGCGCATGGGCGCGGGTCAGCCGGCGCATCGCCTCGATGTCGGGGCCGTCGCTGCGGCGGGGCACGCCGATGACCCGAAGCTGTGCCAGTTTCAGCTTGGCCAGCAGGGGATAATAGCCCGGCTCGTCGACCAGCACGCAATCGCCCGGTTCGAGAAAGCGGCGGATGATCAGATCGAGCGCGTGATTGGCGCCGAAGGTCGTCACGATCTGGTCGGGCGTCACCGAAAGCCCCTTGCGCAGGCTGTGCATGGCGAGGATCTCGCGAAGAGGCGCGTGGCCGGCGGCGCTGCCATAGCTGGTATGGTCGCCTTCGAGATTGCGGAAGAACTTGCCCGTCAGGTTCGAGCGCATCGCCTCGCTCATCCACGAGGGGGGCGGCTGGCCGTCGCCGGGGCGCAGCGGCAGATCGCGCGAGAGCTGATCGTTCAGCAGCGAGATGCGGTCGATGGCCTGGGCCATGTGCGGCGGCTGCGGTTTGTGGCCGATCGTGGCGGACTCGCGTCCCGACACGTAAAAGCCGGATCCGGGCGTCGGCTGTACCAGGCCGCGTGACGCCAGCCGGTCGTAGGCCTCGACGATGGTGTTCTTCGAGGCGCAGAACTCCTCTGCCGCCCGACGCAGCGAAGGCAGCTTGTGCCCCGCCGGCCAATGGCCGCTGGTAATCTCCTCGCTCAGCAGCGCGATGATGCGTTCGGTCTTGGTCATCCCGCAGATGTATCCATAATTGTACCAGAAGGGTACTGGATACAGGCGACGCGATATCTGCTCAACTGTACCTTTTTATTCGCCGCCGATCCTGCTCACCATATCGCCACTCGGGAGGAGTGAGACATGACGGGCAGGACGCAAGGCGGGATCAATTCCCGCATCGAAAACATGCGCAATATGCGCCCCGGGGAACGGCTTGCCGCCGTTGCGGCGGCTGCCGGTCTGGACGAGGGGGCGCGCGCCGCCCTGTCGGGCCGGGATGCGCTGCCGCTCGCCCGCGCTGATGGCATGATCGAGAATGTCGTCGGAAAGTTCGAGATTCCCCTGGGCGTCGCCACCAATTTCACCGTGAATGGCCGCGACTATCTGGTGC
>JAATGA010000229.1 GCA_015654855.1 Rhodobacterales bacterium | reverse complement strand
GTCGCAGGTGAACAGCGACAGGTCGGTATAGATCTTCGCGGTGATCGGGTGATAGTTACCGGTCCCGAAATGGGTATAGGTGACAAGCTGATCGCCCTCGCGCCGCACCACGGTCGAGATTTTCGCGTGCGTCTTCAGGTTGATGAACCCATAGACCACATGCGCGCCCGACCGTTCCAGCCGGCGGCTTTGCCGGATGTTCGCCGCCTCGTCGAAGCGGGCCTTGAGTTCGACCAGCGCCATGACCGACTTGCCTGCTTCCGCCGCCTCGCACAGCGCGCCGACGATGGGACTGTCCCAGCTTGTGCGATACAGCGTCTGCTTGATCGCCAGAACGTTCGGATCGCGCGCCGCCTGCTCCAGGAAGCGGATCACCATATCGAAGGTCTCGTATGGGTGATGCAGCAGCATGTCCTTCTGCCGGATCGCGGCGAAGATGTCGCCGTCGTGGTCCAGCACCCGTTCCGGCACGCGGGGGATGAAGGGCGGCCACAGCAGGTCGGGGCGCGAGGACAGCACCAGTTCCTTCAGATCGGCGATGCCGAGCAGGCCTTTGACCTCGACCACCTCCTGGGCGACGACATCGAGTTCCTCCATGATCAGCGCGCGCAGTTGCGTGGGCGCGCCGGCCGACAGTTTCAGGCGGATCACCTCGCCCCGGCGCCGGCGTTTCAGCGCGGTCTCGAATTCGCGGACCAGATCCTCGGCCTCTTCCTCGACCTCGAGGTCGCTGTCGCGCAGCACGCGAAAGGTGCAGTGCCCCCGGTCGGTATAGCCGGGAAACAGCATGTCGAGGTGCAGAAGCAGCAGTTCCTCCAGCGGCAGAAAGCGGTTCTCGCCCTCGCGCGCCGGCAGGGGGACGAAGCGGGCGGTCTGCTGCGGGATCGGCAGCAGCGCCTGAAGCGGCCGCCGGTCGCTGGCGCGTTCCAGTTCCAGAGCCAGCGAAAACCCGGTGTTGGGGATGAAGGGGAAAGGGTGCGCCGGGTCGATCGCCATGGGCGACAGCACCGGGAACACCTTGTTCAGAAAGTATTCCTCCAGCGCCTTCAGATCGCGCGCGGTCAGTTTCGACCGGGTGACGATGGTGATTCCCGTCGCCTCCATCTCTTTCTTCAGCCGGTTCAGCACGGTCTGCTGCATCTGCATCAGACGGCGGGCATCCTCGTGGATCAGGCCCAGCTGTTCCTCGGCGCTGCGGCCGTCCTCGGACAGCATCGGGTTCTTGGCCCGGACGAAGGCGCGCAGACCCGCGACCCGCACGGTGTAGAACTCGTCGAGGTTGGTGGCCGAGATCGACAGGAACCGCAGCCGTTCCAGCAGCGGCACGGCGGGGTTCGACGACTCGTCCAGAACCCGCCAGTTGAAGGCCAGCCAGGACAGTTCCCGGTTGAAGAATCGCCGGGCGCCGACGGTTTCCTCCCCGGTCAGCGTCACCGGAGCGGGGAAGGGGGCCTTGAGGAAGTCGGCCTGGGTCATCGGGGCCTGTGCCTTAGCGAAAGATGCGGTTCGCCCGAGAGGTAACCGATGCGGCGAGAGGGGGCAATATTTGTTACAAAAATGTCACAAACCCTCATCCGCATCCTCCATGCCGAAGCCGGGACCCAGCATCCGCGCGGCCAGGACCCGCGTCACCGCCCGCCCCTCGGCGAGCGCATGGGCGTCCAGAAGGGCGACGAGATCGCGGGCGGCGGCGACCGAGCGGTCCATCCGGGCGACCAGCCAGGGGATCAGATTGGCCGGCACCGCGATCTGGCGGTCGGCGAACAGCTTCACCAGCACCGCCGACAGCAGCGCGTCGTCGGGGCTGTCCAGCCGCGCCAGCGGCGCCGCCTGCATCCGGCTGAGCAGATCGGGCAGAACGAGGCCCTGGTCGCGCGGGGCTCGGACGGCGGTGATCAGCAGTCGCCCGGCCGGCGTGACCATGTTGTGCAGATGGAAAAGCAGCGTCTCGGCCCGCCGGTCGCCGGCGATCTCATCGGCATCTTCGACCACCACCCGGCCGGCGGCGGCAAGGTCGGGCAGATCGCCCTGCGCCAGATCTGCCGCGCGCACCACGGCCGCGCCGGTTTCCGCCGCCCAGATCGCCGCCAAGTGGGTCTTGCCCGCCCCGGGCGGGCCGGTCAGCATCAGCTTGCCCCCCGGCCAGCCGCGCCAGTCATCGAGGCTCGCCAGCGCCACGGCATTGGCGGGCGAGACGAAGAAATCCTCGCGCCGGTGGCGGGCCGGCGCGGGCAGGTCGAAGGCGAGCTGCCGGCTCAATTGTCTTCCTTCGGCTCCAGCCCGATCACGGTTTCCGAGCGGACGACCAGCACCTTTTCCTCCCCCGCGCTCAGCCGGGTGATGATCTGCGGCGTCTCGCCGCGATAAAGCAGGCTGGCCTTGTAACGCTCGATCGAAAAGCGGATCAGCACGCCGAGCGCCGCCGCCACCGGCACCGCGATCAGCATCCCGGCAAAGCCGAACAGCGCGCCAAAGGCCGACAGCGCGAAGATCAGCCACAAGGGATGCAGCCCCACCGAATTGCCCACCAGCTTGGGCGAGATGATGTTGCCCTCGACGAACTGGCCGATGGCGAAAATGCCGGCGACGATGCCGATGGACACCCAGTCGCCCCAGAACTGGAACAGCGCAAGGCCGATGGCCAGCACGCCCCCCACGATCGAGCCGATATAGGGGATGAAGGTGATCGCCCCGGCCAGCGCCCCGACCAGCAGGCCGTAGTTCAGCCCCGCCATCATCAGCGCGATTGAATAGAATGTGCCGAGGATCAGGCAGACCGACATCTGCCCGCGGATGAAGCCCGACAGCGCCGTGTCGATCTCGCCCGCCAGCCGGCGGATCACCGGGGCATGATCGCGCGGCAGCAGGTTGTCGATCCGGGCGATCATCCGGTCCCAGTCGAGCAGGAAGTAAAAGGCCACGACCGGCACGATGACCAGAAAGGCGATGCCGCCGATGAAGCCGAAGGCGGTGTTCAGCACGCCGTTCGCCAGTTCCCCCCCGCGCGACTGGATCGCCTGGCCGATCTGGGTCAGCGACTGGCGGATGGTAGAGGTGCGGTCCTGCAACTCGGGGAAGCGTTCCAGCAGGAATTTCTGCGCGGTGTTGAACAGTTCGGGCGCCGCGTTGATCAGCGCGGAGAGCTGCGAAATCAGCGTCGGGATCAGCGACAGGCAGATCACCAGGAAGATCAGCGTCGCCACGACCGAGATCACCGCCGTCGCCATCATCCGGCTCAACCCCGCACGCTCCAGCCGGTCGGCCACGGGGTCGAGGAAATAGGCGACAGCCGCCCCGGCGAGGAAGGGCATCATCACCCCGCCAAGCAGCCAGAACACCAGCAGAAAGGCCGCGGCGGCCGCGCCCCAGTATTTCGTCTGCGAAGTCATCGGCAAGGCCATGCGTGTTCTCCCGGATTCAGTCGACCGTCCGAAACCGGGCTTATGCCCGATACCGCTTACTCGCCCGATATTTGGGGCGGAACGGGCGCGCTGGCAAGCTGTGCCGCGCGCATGATCGCAACCTCTTGCCGAAGATCGCCGGACGGGCGGGCGAAGATCAGGATGCGGTCGTCGCCGGTGACGACCGCATACCAGTCCGGCCCGAAGGTGACGGCGCGGGCGGTCACACCCCGGGGCAGGGCGATCTCTTCGGGCAGCGCCGGGCCGGAATCCGCCTGGCCGCGCACCGGCAGACGGGTGACAAGCGCGCCGACGGTGACTATGACACCGACGATCAGCGTCGCCGTCAGGCCGATCACCATCCATTGCAACAGCCTTACGCCCGGCGGCAGCGGGGCGGGGGGCGGAGTGTCCGTCATGTCAAGTCCTTCGTCCGGGGCCGGTTCTTCTTTCGGGGATCTTCCCGAGGATGCGCCTTCCGGGGCCGACAACGCCGCCGCCGTCGCCAACCCCGCCTTCGAGGGGTCAGGCGACGACGGGTCCGATGTCGACGGTCCCGAATTCGATGAACCCGCCGGAACGCTGTCGGTCACGGTCGCGGGGGCCGACCGCCTTGATAAGGCGCTTGCCCGCGCGGTGCCAGAGGCCGCGGCGCTGTCGCGTTCCCGCCTCGCCCGGTTGATCGCCGAGGGCGCGGTCAGCCGCGCGGGCCAGGCGCTGAGCGATCCGAAGACCAAAGTGGCCGAGGGCGAGACCTTTCTGATCCGCCTCGACCCGGCGGTCGAGGTCGCGACTTTGCCCGAGGCGATTCCGCTGACCGTGGTCTGGGAGGATGCCGAGCTGATCGTCATCGACAAGCCGGCGGGCATGGTCGTCCATCCTGCACCTGGCTCCCCCTCGGGCACGCTGGTCAACGCGCTGCTGGCCCATTGCGGCGACACCTTGTCGGGCATCGGCGGAGAGCGGCGGCCGGGCATCGTCCACCGCATCGACAAGGACACCTCCGGCCTGCTGGTCGTGGCCAAAAGCGACCGCGCGCATCACGGCCTCGCCGCGCAGTTTGAGGCGCATGACGTGAACCGCCATTACTTGGCGGTCGTCCATGGCGTGCCGGATGTCGCAGATCCCCGGCTGCGCGGCCTCCAGGGCGTCTCGACCGAGCCGGGCGGGATCGTCCGCATCGCGACCGCGCTCGCCCGACACAAGACCGACCGCCAGCGCCAGGCCGTGGTGCCCGAGGGCGCGGGCCGCCACGCCGTGACGCGGGTGCGGGTGGTCGAAGCCTTCGGCGGCAAATCGGCGGCGCTGGTCGATTGCTGGCTGGAAACCGGACGGACCCATCAGATCCGCGTCCATATGGCCTATGCCGGCCACGGGCTGATCGGCGACCAGACCTATGGCGGCCGGCGCCGCCTGTCGCCGAAGGCCGTGGGCGAGGTGGCCGCCGGGATCGGCAACGCCTTCCCCCGCCAGGCGCTGCACGCCGCGACGCTTGGCTTCGCGCATCCGGTAACGGGCGAGATGATGGAATTCGAATCGCCCCTGCCGCCGGACATGGCCGAACTGCTCGACGCATTGCGCGGCTGATCCCGGCAGTGGGCGCTTGCTCCCTCGCCTCCTGCGGAGGCTCACAGCCGCTGACGTTGACGTTACCGCGCCTTTTTCCGCGTGGCGTGGCAAGGCAAGCCGGTTCATCATCCGTTAAGGTAAGCGATGGCACGATCCAGACGATCTTGCAGGACGGGCGCGCGATACCTATGTCACGCATTTCCCCGGGGGCTGACGGCACCGGGAAGAACAGGGGGCAAAGAATGAGCACCTACGCAAACCTTCCGGCACCCAGTCCCGAGCAGGGGCTGAACCGCTACATGCAGGAAATCCGCAAGTTTCCGCTGCTGGAACCGGAAGAGGAATACATGCTGGCCAAGGCCTGGGTCGATCATCAGGATCCCAAGGCGGCCCACAGACTCGTGACCTCGCACCTGCGGCTCGCGGCCAAGATCGCCATGGGCTATCGCGGCTATGGCCTGCCGCAGGCCGAGGTGATTTCCGAGGCCAACGTCGGTCTGATGCAGGCGGTCAAGCGCTTCGATCCCGAACGCGGTTTCCGCCTTGCGACCTATGCGATGTGGTGGATCCGCGCCTCGATCCAGGAATACATCCTGCGGTCGTGGAGCCTGGTGAAGCTGGGCACCACCTCGGCGCAGAAAAAGCTGTTCTTCAACCTGCGCAAGGCCAAGGCCAAGGTCGGCGCGCTGGAAGAGGGCGATCTGCGGCCCGAGAACCTGGCCCGCATCGCGCAGGACCTGTCGGTCAGCGAGGCGGAGGTGATCGACATGAACCGCCGGCTCGCCGGGTCGGACGCTTCGCTGAACGCGACGGTGGGGTCGGACGGCGACGGCTCGACCCAGTGGCAGGACTGGCTGGAGGATGAGGACAGCGATCAGGCCCAGGCCTATGCCGACAAGGACGAGTTCGAGACCCGGCACGGCATGCTGGTCGAGGCGATGACGGTTCTGAACGACCGGGAAAAGGACATCCTGGCCAAGCGCCGCCTGTCCGACGACCCGGTGACGCTGGAGGATCTGTCCGAGCAATACGGCGTCAGCCGCGAGCGGATCCGGCAGATCGAGGTTCGCGCCTTCGAGAAGATTCAGGCGAAGATGCGGGAACTGGCCAAGGGCAAGGGGATGGCCGTTCCGGCCTGACACCTGCCTGCGGGGGGGCCTGTCCGACGATTCGGCCATGCGTCCGGGATGTGCGCGTTCGGGGAAGTTTCGGGGCGGGTTTCGCCTTCCGCAGGAGAGAGTCCCGCAGGAGTGCGCGTATAAAACACCGGCAGGCCCGGGCGCGGCAGTTCGACCAGGCTCCACATCGCGTGCCGCGTGAGCGGCCATGCTCTGGCGAGGTTTCGGGGCGCGTTTTGCCGTCTGCGCGGAGTAGATCCACGCTGACGACGACCGGGAGGATCGAGACCTTTGGTTCGCGGTCAGCCCGGTCTGAAACGGCAGAAGCATCTATGATGCGGAGCAGTCGCATAACAGAAACCCGATACCCCAAGCGCTGCCCCAAGGCCGGTCATGTCCGCTGAATTATTGAAAGACTTGGAGGCGGGTACCGGAATCGAACCGGTCTTCACGGATTTGCAATCCGCTGCGTAACCTCTCCGCCAACCCGCCGGAGCCTTGGCTTCATTAGTTTTTTCCGGGACGAGGGTCAAGCGGTTATCACGCCGGCTATATGGTTCCCGTTTCGGCTCTGTTCTCAGGCGCTTCTCGCGCTGATCTGCACCAGCGCGTCAGGCTCGTGACCGTTATGGCTGAACTGCCGCCCTATGCCCGCCTCTTTCGGAACGGCGGACTTGAGGTTTGCGAATGATGGTCTGAGGTCAGCTTTCAGGCAGTCCGGCCGGCGCGGTTGCATCATACAGCGCAAGTGTCCAACGGCGTTCAGCGGCGTGAGATTGCCGGGCGATGATTGCGGCGTGATGGGGATGTTGCCGGAGCGCAGAGCTTGCGGCGGACCCGAAAGCCGCCGACCGGACATACACGGAGCCAGGGCCTGGTGTATCGTCTTGCGGGGGGCGCAAGCGCACCCACGAGCGTGCCCGGGTTTCACAGACGGGCCTTCCTTGTATGGATGACCAGACAGATCGCGGGGGTCACCCGCATTCCCGGATCCGCATCAGGCCGACGCACCGATGATCAAACCGGCGTGCGCTTCCTGGCGGCCCTCATTTTCCTGGAATTCGTGGGCGGATGTCGATCCCGCTCCGTCTTCGGCTGCCGACCGGAACGGGGGGCGATGCTGCGATCATCCCCGATCAACTCCTCCCGCCATCGCACCCATCGTCTCGTCCCGTTGCCGGCACACCGCGGCCCTGTTGCGGGATCCCGCCGTCTGCCGGGCGTCCCGCTGCGGGTCATGGCGCGGGAAAATATCTCATCACATACAGCGCCGCTGCGAGGAAGACTGCGGCGATGATCAGCATCCTGGCGGCGGCGCGCTCCTCCGGCCCGGGGAGGTAAGCCGGCCGGCGCCTGTCGCGCAGCCGCAATCCGCGCCACAACGCCAGCACGCAAACCACGGCGAGAAGCGTCGCGAAGAGCAGGGCGACAGGGTGCGTCGGGCAGGCTTTCTGTCAGGTCGGGGGCGCCGGGCGATCCGCCGATTTGTTGCGGGGCCTCACGAGGTCAGGCGTCGTCGCGGCGCAGCACGGCCTCTCCGGCCCGCATCTCGGCCCCCGCCCGGTCAAAGCGCAGCCAGGCGATGGCCCGCCCCCCGGAGCGGGTGAACAACTGCCCCGCCGGTTTGTCGCCGGAAAGGATCTCGGTCCCGAAGGGCGCATCGCCGGCAATGGTGACGCGGACAAGGCCCTTCTTCAACTCGGTCTTGTGCTTCATCCGGGCGGTGACCTCCTGGCCCACATAGCATCCCTTGCGGAAATCGACGCCATGCAGCCGGTCGAACCCGGCTTCCAGCAGATAGGTCTCGTCCGGGATCAGTTCGACCAGGCTTTCGGGGATCACATGCGCGACGCGGATCGCGGCCCAGTCGACCGAGGGGCCATCCGTCATCGGGTCGCCCCAGGACCGCCAGCCCATATCGGGATGGCGCGGGTCTGGCAGGGCGCCGGGCGGCGGCGCACCCAGGCCCCGGATCACCGACAGGCCGGTCGGCGCGATCTTCACATCCGCCCGCAGCCGATACATCGCCAGACGCCGCAGCGTCGGCGCCGCCAGTTCCCGGTGGATGTCGAGCAGCACCGGGCCATCGGGGTCGGGGCGGGCAAGTAAGAAACCCGCCAGTTACTTGCCCGGCGGGGTCAGCAGGGCCGCCCAGACGAGGCCCGGCGCGTGTTCCAGCCGCATCACGTCGTTGGACACGATGCCTTGCAGAAAGCTCAGCACATCCGCCCCGGTCAGGGCATGGACCACCCGTGTCGCATCCGTTTCGGCCATTTTCGCGCCCTCCGACTGTCCCTGAACGGGCGTCACTCCCTGAACTGGAGATGGTGGAGCCCCGCGTAAAGGCCCCCCCGCGCCAAAAGCTCTTCATGCGTGCCCTGTTCGGCGACG
>JAATGA010000198.1 GCA_015654855.1 Rhodobacterales bacterium | reverse complement strand
CGGGTGCGCAAGATCGGCGGGCAGACGCTGAAATCTGTCAACCAGGTCGCCGCGCAAACCACGGTCAAGCCGAACGAAGCCGATTATGTCGAGCCCTCTGACATGCTGGCGGAACTGCTGGAGGACAACCGCGCCTATGTCGTCGAACTGCGCACCGCGCATGACGTGGCCGACGATCACAACGACAGCGCGACGGCCAGCCTGATCGAGAACTGGATCGACGCCGCCGAGCGGCGGGTGTGGTTCCTTTACGAGACCCTGCGCCCTGCGCTAAGCTCGGGCCACTGACTCCGTATCGGGGGCGGATCGCGCCGCCCCCGGTGCTTTGCCCGCTGCGGCGGGCCGGGGCGCCGGCCCGGCCGTTGCCGTTTAGGGGGCCATTTGTGGGGATTGCCATGCGTCTTTTGTCCGCCGCGCTTGCCGCGCTGATGCTGTCGGGGCCGGCATCGGCCTTTTGGGCCGTCAACGGCATGACGGTTCAGCCGCTGGAGGATGGCCGTTTTTACATCCCCTGGCGCGGCCAGTCGGGCGATACGGCTTTCTGGTGCGCGGCGGGGGACTACGCCCGGCGCAGGCTGGGCTTGCCCGCCGCCGCCCATATCTGGCGCATTTCCGAGCCGCCGCGCCGTGCCGGCAAGGGGATCGTCTTTTCCACCTCGCCCGAAGGGGCGGCCAGCGACAGCGGTATCACCCGCATCGGCGGAGCCAAACGGCCCGACTTCACGGTCGCGGCGGCGCAATTCTATTGCGAGTCGTTCGATATTTTCGACAACTGATCATTTTCGACGACTGATCCGGCCGGCCGGGGGCGGTCCGCCGGGCGCCGCGCGTGAGTCATTGCGGCCACAGGTATCCACAGGCACATGCCGCGCGGGATTTCGCGCTGGCTGCGCCTGCCTGCCCAACCTATAGTTTCCGACCATACACGGGGGGCAAACCCCCGGAACGACGAGGCAGGCGAAACATCAAGACAGGAGAGCGCCCATGCGCTGCCCCTTCTGCGGCAATATCGACACGCAAGTGAAGGACTCGCGCCCGGCCGAGGACCATGTGGCAATCCGGCGGCGCCGGTTCTGCCCGGCCTGCGGCGGACGCTTCACGACCTATGAACGGGTGCAACTGCGCGACCTGGTGGTGATCAAATCCAGCGGCAAGCGAGAGGATTTCGACCGCACGAAACTGGAACGCTCGATCCGCATCGCGCTGCAAAAGCGGCCCATCGACCCGGAGAGAGTGGATCAGATGATTTCCGGCATCGTGCGGCGGCTGGAAAGCCTTGGCGACACCGACATCCCGTCGAAGGTCATCGGCGAGATCGTGATGGAGGCGCTGGCGCGGATCGACACCGTGGCCTATGTGCGGTTCGCCAGCGTCTACAAGAACTTCCAGGCGGCGGGCGATTTCGACCGGTTCGTCGCGGAACTGCGGCCGGCGCCGTCCGCGGACGAGTAGGCGGCGACCTGCCCCGGGGCGCAAGCGCATCCGGGGCGGCGACAGGCGCGGAGGGACGGGCAGGGGTGACCACCGACAGCGACCATATGGCCCATGCCCTGCGGCTTGGCGCGCGGGGGCTGGGGCGCACCTGGCCGAACCCGGCGGTCGGCTGCGTGATCGTGCGCGACGGACGCGTGGTCGGGCGCGGCTGGACGCAACCCGGCGGTCGGCCCCATGCCGAGCGCGTGGCGCTGGCCCAGGCCGGCGACCTCGCGCGCGGGGCCACGGCCTATGTGACGCTGGAACCCTGCGCCCATCATGGCAAGACCTCTCCCTGTGCCGAGGCCTTGGTCGCCGCAGGCGTCGCGCGCGTGGTCACCGCCCTGACCGACCCGGACCCCCGTGTCGCCGGGCGCGGCCATGCCATCCTGCGCAGCGCCGGGATCGAGGTGGTCGAGGGCGTGCTGAGCGCCGGGGCCGCGCGGGTCAATGCCGGGTTCCTGCGTCGGGTGACGGCGGGACTGCCCTTTGTCACGCTGAAGCTCGCCACCAGCCTCGACGGCCGCATCGCGACGGCGGGCGGTGACAGCCGCTGGATCACCGGGGCCGAGGCGCGGCGGCATGTCCATATGCTGCGCATGACCCATGACGCGGTGCTGGTCGGGGCGGGGACGGCGCTGGCCGACGACCCGGACCTGTCGGTCCGCGATCTGGGCAGTCCGCATCAGCCGGTGCGGGTGGTGATGGACAGCCGTCTGTCGCATTCGCCGGACAGCCGCCTTGGCCGCACCGCCCATGCCGTGCCGGTCTGGCTGTTGCATGGCCCGGTGGCGCCCGGGGCGGCGCGCGCGGCCTGGACCGCCATGGGCGCGCATCTGGTCGAGGCGCCGGTGGGGCAGGGCGGCTCGCTCGATGCCCGGGCGGCGTTGGCGGCGCTGGCCGGGCGAGGCCTGACACGGGTGTTCTGCGAGGGCGGCGGGCGGCTTGCCGCGGCCCTGGTCCGCGAGGGGCTGACGCAGGATCTGGCGGTGTATGGCGGCGGCGTGCTGATCGGCGCCGAGGGGCGCGCGGCCTTCGGGCCGCTGACGCTCGACCGGCTGGCCGATGCGCCGAGACTTTCCCTGCGCGAAACGAGGGTGCTGGGGGCGGATACGTTCGCGCTGTGGTCGTTTTTCTGACCGGCCCTCGCCTTCGGCGAGAAGGCGGGCTAGATATCGGGGCGAACAACCGGGGAAATGCCGATGAAAATCCGATATCTGCACACCATGGTCCGGGTGCTGGACCTCGACGCGTCGCTGGCCTTCTACCGCCTTCTGGGCCTGGAGGAAACACGGCGGATCGACAATGAAAAGGGGCGGTTCAGCCTGATCTTCCTCGCCCCGCCCGGCCAGCCGGAATGCCCGGTCGAACTCACCTTCAACTGGGATGGCGATGCGGGGCTGCCGTCCGACAGCCGGCATTTCGGCCATCTCGCCTATGAGGTCGCGGACATTTACGCCACTTGCGCGCATCTTCAGGCCAATGGCGTGACGATCAACCGTCCGCCGCGCGACGGGCATATGGCCTTTGTCCGCTCGCCCGACAATGTCTCGATCGAACTGTTGCAGGCGGGGGCGGCGCTGGCTCCGGCGGAGCCCTGGGTCAGCATGGGGAACACCGGGCACTGGTAGGGCAGAGGGGGGGGCGCTGCCCCCCGCCGCGCCGGGGGCGCGACTTCCCCCCCCGGGATATTTGCGCCAGGATGAGGGGCACGGGGGTGCAGCTTCGGACTTTTCCCGGCCCCTTTGTTATGCAAAGAGCATAGCGAAGGCCCGGGCGGTTCGGGTCTGTCCGGTTGCGAGAAGATGCCATGCCCCTGACTCCCGAACAGAAAGCCGAGATCGAGGCCGTGCGCGCCACCCCCCGGCCCACGCTGCGTGCGGTCAGCGAGGGGATGGAGGCGCATCTGTATCTGGCGCATGAGGTGCTGGATCATGGCTTTGTCCGCGTCATCGACTATATGGGCGACGATGCGGCCATCGTGCAGGCGGCGCGGGTCAGCTATGGCGCGGGCACGAAACATGTCTCGAACGACGAGGGGCTGATCCGCTATCTGATGCGGCACTGGCACTCGACCCCGTTTGAGATGTGCGAGGTCAAGCTGCATGTGAAGCTGCCGGTTTTCGTCGCGCGGCAGTGGATCCGGCACCGGACCGCCAACGTCAACGAATATTCGGCGCGCTATTCGATCCTCGACCGCGAGTTCTATATCCCCGAGCCCGGGCAACTGGCGGCGCAATCGACGGTGAACAACCAGGGCCGTGGCGCGGTGCTGGAGGGGGCGGAGGCGGCGCGTGTGCTGGAACTGCTGAAATCCGATGCGGGCCGCAGCTATGATCATTACGAGGCGATGTTGTCGCAGGAGGGTCAGCAGGGCCTGGCGCGGGAACTCGCGCGGATGAACCTGCCGATGAACATCTATACCCAATGGTATTGGAAGACGGATCTGCACAACCTGTTCCACTTCCTGCGGCTGCGGGCCGATGCCCATGCGCAATACGAGATCCGGGTTTATGCCGATGCCATCGCGCGGGTGGCGAAGGACTGGGTGCCGCTGGCCTTTGCCGCCTTCGAGGATTACCGGATGGGCGGGGCCACCCTGTCGGCCAAAGCCATCGCCGTGTTGAAGCGCCGTCTTGCCGGCGAGGCGGTGGGCCAGGAGGACAGCGGCATGTCCAAAGGCGAATGGCGCGAGTTCACGGAGCTTTGGGGCTGAGGGGCAGCAGGTAAGTCGGGGGCCGAGGGTCGGTAAAATCCCTGGTCCTGCGGCGCGCCGACGAATGCCTTCGTCCGCAGCGGTCATCATGACCGGGCCTTGGCGTGCCAAAGGTGCCGCGATGGTGCCTGGTTCCCCACGCAGGGGGCAGGTGCGAACCGGTTCGCCTGCGATCCGCCCTTGCCGCCCGCGTCCCATACGCTAGGTTGTCGCCAACCCGAGACACCCGGAGGCCCCCTATGCTGCGTGCGCTGATCCTCTCCCTTGCCCTCGCCACCCCCGCCGGGGCGGTGATTATCGAGGTGCCATACAAGGATGCCCCGGAACATGCACAGGTGACCGGGGCCTATGCCCGCTATAGCCCGCATATCCTGAAGCTGTCGGGGCGCGAATATGCGGTGCTGTTCGAGCCGGGCTTCGTGGATGCCGCCTCGGCCATCGCCGCCGTCCTGCCGCTGTGTTCGGCGCAGGGCCGCCAGGCCCAGGGCAAAGGGCCGGTCGCCCCGGTCGATCTGATCATTGAGGGCGGCGAGACCAGCGTGATGCAGGGCTACCGCGTGGTGTGCAAATGACTGCGCTGACGCTTTACGGCATTTCGACCTGCGACACCTGCAAGAAGGCGATCAGGGCGCTGGAGGCGGCGGGCCACGATGTCACCTTCCGCGACGTGCGGGCCGAGCCGCTGACCGGGGCAGAGATCGCGGGACTTGTCGATGAGTTCGGCGATCGGCTGATCAACAAGCAGTCGACGACATATCGCGGGTTCAATGCCTTTCTGAAAGAATCCGAACCCGAGGCGCAGATTGCCGCACAACCGACGGTGATGAAGCGTCCGGTGATCCGGGAAGGGAATCGCTTCTGGCTGGGCTGGGACGACAAGGTTCAGACCGAACTGCTGTGACAAAAGCGAAGGCGGCCCCGAAGGGCCGCCCTGCCTGAAAGACCTGTTTCGCGGTTGCCGACCCTCGTCCGGCGCCCGGGGCAGGCATATGATCTCAGAGAAGTTTCAGATCCGAGGCCGAGGCGCGGCCGTCGCGGCCGGATTGCAGCTCGTAGCCGATTTTCTGGTTGTCGTTCAGACCTTTGAGGCCCGCACGCTCGACAGCCGAGATATGGACGAACACGTCCTTGCCGCCATCGTCGGGGGCAATGAAGCCATAACCCTTGGTGGCATTGAACCATTTGACGGTGCCGGTGGGCATTCCGTTTCTCCTTCCGATCCATCCCGTGGCACGATTGCCTCGGGCCGTGCAGCCAGGTCTTTCGGGGTCTCCGGCTGCCTGTTTGGTCAGGAGGCGGTCAGAAAGTCTGTCGTCACGAGGCGGATTTTGCCAGACCGGAAACGAAAATCAAGACAATTGGCATATAGCGCAAGAAGATGGCGGCCGGGGGATGCCCCGGCCGCCTGTCGCTGGTGTCCCTTTGCGGGTCGCTTTCGCGAGCCTCCGCCCTCGCTGCCCGATGCGGCCACCCGAGAACGGATCGCCTGCGCGACCCCATCCGTGCCGGGCCGGTGCGTCAGTCGGCCGAGGGTGGCAGCGCGTCGAAGCCGAGGCCTTTGATCGCCTGGTCGAGGGTGATCGTCTCTGTCCGCGCCTCGCCCAAGCGGCGGACCGAGACGCTGCGCTCTTCGACCTCTTTCATGCCGATGGCCAGGATCACCGGAACCTTGCCGACCGAATGCTCGCGGACCTTGTAGTTGATCTTTTCGTTACGGATGTCGGCCTCGGCCCGGACGCCGGCCTTTTGCAGGGCGGCGACGACCTCGGCGACATAGGGATCGGCATCCGAGACGATCGAGGCCACGACCACCTGGCGCGGGGCCAGCCAGAAGGGCAGCTTGCCGGCATAGTTCTCGATCAATATGCCGATGAACCGCTCGAACGACCCGAGGATCGCGCGGTGCAGCATGACGGGGCGGTGCTTGCCGCCATCCTCGCCCACATATTCCGCATCCAGCCGGTTGGGCAGGTTGAAGTCGCACTGGAAGGTGCCGCACTGCCATTCGCGGCCGATAGCGTCGGTCAGCTTGAAGTCGAGCTTCGGTCCGTAGAAGGCCCCGTCGCCGGGGTTGACCTCGTAGGGCAGGCCCAGGTGTTCGATGGCCTTTTGCAGGGCGTTTTCCGCCTTGTCCCAAACCTCGTCCGAGCCGACGCGCACATCGGGCCGCGTCGACAGCTTGATGTCGAACTTCTCGAACCCCAGATCCTTGTAGACGCTGGACAAGAGGCTGATGAAATCCGCGCATTCCGCCTCGATCTGGTCCTCGGTGCAGAAGATATGCGCGTCGTCCTGGGTAAAGCCGCGCACCCGCATCAGCCCGTGCATCGAGCCGGACGATTCATAGCGGTGGCAGGACCCGAACTCGGCCAGGCGCAGTGGCAGGTCGCGGTAGGATTTCAGGCCCTGGTTGAACACCTGCACATTGCAGGGGCAGTTCATCGGTTTCAGCGCGTTGATGCGCTTTTCCTTTTGGCCTTCCTCGTCGACCTCGACGATGAACATGTTCTCGCGGTAGGCCTCCCAGTGGCCGGACTTTTCCCACAGGATGCGGTCCACCACCTGGGGCGTGCGGATTTCCTTGTAGCCCGCCCGGCGCAGACGGCCGCGCATGTAATCCTCCAGCCCCCGCCAGATCTGCCAGCCATTGGGGTGCCAGAACACCATGCCCGGCGCTTCCTCTTGCAGGTGGAACAGGTCCATCTCCCGGCCCAGCTTGCGGTGGTCGCGTTTAGCGGCCTCTTCCAGCATGGTGAGGTGGGCCTTGAGGTCCTCGCGGTTGCGGAAGGCCACGCCGTAGATGCGTTGCAGCATCGGCCGCGTGGAATCGCCCAGCCAATAGGCCCCCGCCACATGCGTCAGCCTGAAGGCATCCGCCGGCACCTGCCCGGTGTTTTGCAAATGCGGCCCCCGGCACAGATCCTGCCAGGGTCCGTGCCAGTACATGCGGATGTCCTCGCCGGCCGGAATCCGGTCGAGCAGCTCGATCTTGAACGGCTCGCCCCGGTCTTCGTAATATTTGCGCGCGCGTTCGCGGTCCCACAACTCCGTGCGCACCGGATCGCGGGCGTTGATGATCTGCTTCATCCGCGCCTCGATCTGGCCGAGGTCTTCGGGCGTGAACGGCTCCGCCCGGTCGAAGTCGTAGAACCAGCCCTGGTCGCGGACAGGGCCGATGGTGACCTTTACGTCCGGCCAGATCTCCTGCACCGCCCGCGCCATGATATGGGCGAGGTCGTGCCGGATCAGTTCAAGCGCCGGGGCGGTATCCTTCATCGTGTTGATGGAGATCGTGGCATCGGACGGGATCGGCCATTGCAGGTCCCAGTGCTTGCCGTCGACCTGCGCGGAAATCGCGGCCTTGGCCAGCGAGTTCGCGATCGAGGCCGCGACTTCGGCCGGGGTCACGCCGGCGGGATAGCTGCGGATATTGCCATCGGGAAATGTCAGGGAAATCTGGGCCAAAGCCTCGTCTCCTCGTCGGTTTGGCGCCCACGGAACGCCCGGTTGCGGGTTATGTGTGTCCGCGTCTTGCCCCCGGGCGGGCCGGAGGTCAAGCGGGCGGGTGGCAAAATCTTGCGAAATCCGGCCCATGCGGGCAGTCCTGCGGCAGTCGGCCCCTGCGCGCCCCGGGGCAGGGTGCCATGTGACCTTCGACGCCCGACCGGCTGGCGGTCGGCGGTCGGCGCTGCTAAGCTCCGCCGTGACCGAAGGACCGGAGGACGCGCGATGCCCGAACAGATGATCTCGCCGCAAGGCCGCCGGATCGCCTTTCACCGCACCGCGGGCGAGGGGCCGGGCGTCGTCTTTCTCGGCGGGTTCAGATCGGACATGACCGGGACCAAGGCCGCATTCCTCCAGTCCTGGGCCGAGGCGCAGGGCAGGGCCTTTCTGCGCTTCGACTATTCCGGTCATGGGGAGAGTTCGGGCGATTTCCTCGACGATGCGATCGGCGACT
>JAATGA010000009.1 GCA_015654855.1 Rhodobacterales bacterium | reverse complement strand
ATGACCTTGACCTCGGGGATACCCAGCGCCGCGGCATGCTTCTGGATCAGCTTCTCATGGTCGATGACGTTGAGCTGCAGATAGCCCATCGAGAACTGCCGGGCGATCCGGACCTCCGGCACCTCGGCGCGGGCGGCGGTGCTCCCGAGGGCAGCCAGGATCAGCAGCAGACGCTTCACCTCGCCTCTCCCGAAAACCCGGCCGTCAGAGCATTCAGCCGATCCAGCGCGGCTTGCGGCAATGGCCCTTTCAGCACGGCCGCGAGGCTGCCCTCGAACTCCTCGACGGTTGCCATGCCGACCAGGATCGTGCCCATCGCTGGATGCGTGATGGCGAAACGAATCGCCGCCTCGGCGAGGCTGCCGGCAAACCCTTCGCTCACCAGGGGCATCAGCCGGCGGGCGCGCTCCAGGTCCATCTCATAGCTGTGCGCGGAGCCGATCGGTGCCGGCGGCGGGCTCGCGATGGGATGACGTTCCGCCGTTCCGGTCAGCGCGCCGGCCGCGAGGACCCGGATACCCACCACGCCGACCTTGGCCTTCCGGGTGTGATCGAACAGCCGGCCGTAGTCCTGCGCCGGATAGTTGGGCGGCAGCGCCGCGGCGGCAGACGCGTTGAGCATGTTGTAGCTGACCTGCGCGCTGTCGATCAGTTCGGCATCGATGACCTCGTGCAGCGCCGCGGTCTCCCCGACCGCCGTGATGCCCAGGAAGCGGGTCTTGCCGGCCTTGCGCAGCGCCTCGAAGGCCGGAACGACTTCATTGCGAACCTGCGCGACGCTCAGGGACTCGCCGCCGCCGTGCAAGGTGATCGGATTGTGCAGATGGAAGATGTCGACGTGATCCATCTTCAGGCGCTGCAGGCTGCCATCCATCGATTCCGCAACGGTCTTGCCGATCGCGGCAAAATTCGCTGATGGGATGCGCACCTTGGTCGCAACGGCGACGCCGGGCGGTTTGCGGGCCGCCATGATGCGGCCGAGATTCGTTTCGGAGACGCCGTTGCCGTACTGCACCGCCGTATCGAAGTAGTTGATCCCGGCGTCCAGCGCGAGCCCGATCGCCCGATCCTGGTCGGCCGGCGAGCCTCGCACCATCAGGCCTCCAACGGCGCCACAGCCGAAGCCGAGGATCGAAAGCCGCAGCCCCGAGCGGCCAAAAATTCGCGTTTCCATGGATTGGTTCTACCCTTTTTGCCGGTCTGTCCTCCAGCCAGCGTTCACATCACCCGTGGCGGCCGCCCCCATATGGCCGACCCATATTGGCCCACCTCATATGGCCAACCCCTGGTGGCCCGACCCGTGGTGGCCCGTCCCCTGGTGGTCCGTCCCCTGGGGCCCGACCGGCCCTGTCCAGGCCCGCAGTGATCGGGCCCGCAGCGGCCGGGTCCCTAATCGCCGGCCGCTTATCGCTCCGATCCGTACAGGCCCGCCGACCGGGCGCGCAGTTTGCACAGCGCCACCAGCAGTTCCAGTGTCGGCACCTCGACCCCGGCCAGATGCGCGAGCGCCAGCGGCGCGTCGAACATGCCGTCGATCTCCATCGGCCGGCCAAGCTCGAGATCCTGCAGGATGCTGGGCTTGTGGTCCATCGAGCGGTGATTGCTGATCCGCTGCGCGTGGTTCGTCGTGGGATCGGCCCCGAGCGCCTGGGCGATGGCGACGGCTTCGTGCATCATGCGCAGGGCCGCCTGTTCGGCCGCCGGCTCCACGTAGATCCCTTTGGGTGCGCTGCCCGTCAGCACCGCCAGCGTGCCTCCGGCGAGGTTGCTGATCAGCTTGTTCCAGATCTCGGTGCGGATCGCCGGCGTCGCCTCACCACTGATGCCGCCTTTGCTGATCAGGCCGGACAGTTGCAGCACGCGATCCGACAGCGTTCCGTCCGGCTCGCCCAGGATGACCCGGCTTTTCGGCTGCTCGACCTCGATCACCCCGGGCGACGTCACGGCGCTGGCGGAGTAGACCACGCCGCCAATCGCCCGGCCCGGCCCGAGGGCGCGCCGCAAGGCGTCGTCGGGATCGATGCGCGGCAGCGATTTGCCCTGATGCGGACCGGCGAGGTGGTCGAAATACCACCATGGGATGCCGTTCATGACGAAGGCGACCGGGGTCTCGGGACCCAGCAATCGACCGATCGAGGCGGCGATCGCGGGCAGGGCAGGGGCCTTGACCGTGACGAACACCGCGTCCTGCCGGCCGAGTTCGGCGGGGTCGGCCGAGGCCGGGACCTTGGCATGATGCACCCCGTCCACCGCGTGTACGGTCAGCCCGTCAGCCTGGATGGCGGCCAGATGCGCGCCCCGGGCGATCCGCGAAACCTCGGCCCCGGCGCGGTGCAGGCGGATCGCGAGATGGCCGCCGATCGCCCCGGCGCCGTAGATGCAGATCTTCATGGCGAACCCTCTCT
>JAATGA010000388.1 GCA_015654855.1 Rhodobacterales bacterium | reverse complement strand
GCTCGACGCCGTCCGCGCCCGGTGGGATATCCCCAACGGCCGCGTGCTCGGCCATTCGGACGTGGCGCCCCAGCGCAAGATCGACCCCGGCGAGAAATTCCCCTGGAAGCGCCTGGCCCAGGACGGCCACGGCCTGTGGCTGGAGCCGCCGGCCGCGCCCGGGGCGCCCCTGGCCGTTGGCGACGAGGGCACGGGCGTCTTCGCCCTCCAGGCCGGGCTGACCCGCCTGGGCTACGACAGCGCTCCCACGGGCCGGTACGACGCCCACACCGAGACCGTGGTCAGGGCCTTCCAGCGCCACTGGCGGCCCGAACGGGCGGACGGCGTGGCCGACGGCGAGACGCGGGCGCGGCTGGTCCACCTGCTGCGGGCGGCGGCCCAGGCCTGACGACGCCCCTTCGCGGGAAGAGAGGCGCCCGGCCCTTCGCGCATGCGCGAAGGGCCGGGCGCGGGGATTCAGGCCGCCCGGGCGAGGGCGCGCACCTCGCCGGCCGCCTTCAGGGCGGCGTCGAGGGCGGCCTGGCGCTGGTCGGGGCCGTAGGCGATGCCCTCGGCGATGATGAATTCGACGTCCGTGACGCCGACGAACCCGAACACCACCTTCAGGTAGGTCTCGGCGTGCTCGATGGAGGCTGCCGGGGATTCGCCGCCGTAAACGCCGCCGCGGGCCAGGGCCACGATCACGCGCTTGCCCGTGGCCAGGCCCTCGGCGCCGTTCGGCCCGTACTTGAAGGTCTTGCCGGCGATCAGGACCCGGTCGATCCAGGCCTTCAGCTGGGAGGGCAGGGAGAAGTTGTACATGCCGGCGCCGATCAGGACGATGTCGGAGGCCAGGAACTCGTCCACCAGGGTGGTGTCGGCCAGGGCCGGCAGGGTCAGGTGGGGCAGGGGATCGGCGACGAGGTCGCGGTAGGTCACTTCCAGGCCCGGGTGGGCCAGGCGCAGCTGCTTTTCGACAGCGGCGGAGACGGCTCGGCTGACGGAATTCTCGCCGAGGATGCTGGAGTCGAGGTGGAGGAGTTTCATGACGGTCACCCATGGTATGGATTAGTAACCGGCACTATATCTGATACTGACTTTCGCCCCACAAGGAGGCACATTTTTGATACCGACCCCGTCTCCAGCGCCCGCCGAACCGACCAGCCCGCCCCCCGGCGATCACCGGCTGGACCAGCCCACCTGCCGCAAGGTGAGCCAGGTGCTGGGCATGGTGGGCGACAAATGGACCGTCCTGGTGGTCACGCAACTCGGGGAGGGACCGCGGCGGTTCAGCGAACTGAAGCGCGAGGTCGAGGGGGTGTCGCAGCGCATGCTGACCCTGACCCTGAAGAACCTGGAGCGCGACGGCCTGGTCACCCGCGCCGTCACCCCCACCATCCCGCCGCGGGTCGACTACGCCCTGACCGACCTGGGGCGCTCCCTGCTGCAGCCGGTGCGCGGCCTGGGCGCCTGGGCCCAGGCGAACATGGCGCGGATGGACGCGGCGCGGGCGCGCTACGACGGGCGTCCGAGGTAACGCCCCTGAAATCGCGGCCGCGGGCCCCTGACCGCGAAGGCCGTCCCTGAGTCAGGCGGCCGGATTCCGGCCCGTTCTTTGAACAAATCCTCCTCAATCGGAGCGCCTTTCGCAAATTTGCAGCAGGACCTCGGCAACCTGTGAGCGGGGCGGCCTTTCCATGGCATTCGAAGGTGCGGACGCCTGAATTCACCGCACAGGGGCTCCGGTCGATGTTCATCCGCTACGGCTACGAAATCACCATCAACTGCTGGTCGCCGACGGCGGTGGTGACCCTGCTCCAGGTCCGGGACGGCCGCGAAGCCGACATCTGCGCGCCTGAGGCGTTCGCCACCGACCCGCCGATCGAGACGCACCTGTACCGCGATCTGTTCGGCAACATCTGCCGCCGCTTCATCGCCCCGCCGGGGAACCTGACCCTGTTCAGCGACAGCATGATCGAGGACAGCGGCCTGCCGGAAACCTATCCGACGGACGCCCGGCAGCACGCCGTGGCCGATCTGCCGGACGAGTGCCTGGTCTATCTGCTGGGCAGCCGCTATTGCGACACCGACCGGCTGAGCCAGCTGGCCTGGAACCTGTTCGGCCATACCCAGCCGGGCTGGCCCCGGGTGCAGGCGATCAGCGACTATGTGCATCAGCGCATCCGCTTCGACTACCAGAACGCCCGCTCGACCCGCACCGCCTTCGAGGCCTATGAGGACCAGACCGGGGTCTGCCGCGACTTCGCCCACCTGGGCGCGGCCCTGTGCCGCTGCATGAACATCCCCGCGCGCTATGTGAACGGCTATCTTGGCGATATCGGTGTCCCCGCCGATCCGGCACCTATGGATTTCAATGCGTGGTGCGAGGTCTGGCTGGGCGGCCGGTGGCACACACTGGATGCACGTCACAATACCCCCCGCATAGGCCGAATCGTGGTGGCCCGCGGTCGCGACGCAACCGATATCCCACTGATCCACAGCTTCGGACCACATCAGCTGACCAAATTCAAGGTCTGGGCGCAGGAGGAAATGCCTAAGGCCGTAGGGGAGGGGTATTCCGGTTGACATTGCCCGAAGGGATCCGCATCCAATCAAAATACTTATAAATATCAATAAATTATGATAAAATCTGTCACACCTTCTTCTGAAGCCGCCTGTGCAAATATGTTCAGGACTGCAACCAGGCTAAGACAGGTTTGATATGTTGGCTGATTTGGCTACTTGCTGAAAAGAGCGCCCTCCCCCGGGGGGACGTAACTGTTTTCTGCGCAGAGCAGGATTCCCGAAGTATGTTGCTACGAGCACATTTATATGCGCCGCAAAAAATGTCACGGCTGACGCTGCGAGGCTTCTATCAGCCATGGACCGTCGAAGCGGCGCCGACCGGATACGACAGCGCAGCCCGGCTTCCCCGCAAGAACAGGAAAGACCTTGACCTCTCTCGAAACGGTCCACACGACCATTTACCGATACCGGCACGAGGTTTTTCTCGGGCCGCACAGGTTGATGCTGCGCCCCCGTGAATCCCGGGATTTGCGGTTGATCTCTCATGTCGTGTCCACGACACCCGCAGCCACGCTGACCTGGGCACATGATATTGCTGGCAATGCGGTTGCGACCGCGACGTTCGACAGCCCCAGCGACCATCTGGTCATCGAAAGCCGCGCGCGGATCGAACTGACCGCGCCGATCTGGCCGGTCTTCTCCATTGCCGCCTCTGCGATCACCTATCCGTTTCTGTACTCAAGCGATGACTGGACCGATCTGGGGGCGCTCGCCACGCCGCAATACGATGATGGCGAAGGCCGCTTTTCCCGATGGGTAGAAGGCTTCGTTTCCAGCCGCCCGACCGACACGCTGTCCTTGCTCAAGGACATAAGCAACGGCGTATCCACCCAGATTTCCTATCAGAGCCGCGAAATCGAAGGCACCCAATCACCGCTTGAGACCCTCACGCGTGGCTGGGGATCATGCCGGGATTTTGCGGTCCTTCTGGCAGAAGCCGCACGGACGCTGGGGTTCGGCGCGCGCATCGTATCGGGCTACCTGTTCGATCCTGAAAATGACCGGGTCGGTTCCGCCGGTTCCGGGTCGACCCATGCCTGGACCGAAATCTATGTTCCCGGCGCCGGATGGATCACCTTCGATCCCACCAACCGCAGCGTCGGGTCAAAGAACCTGATACCCGTGGCGATGGCCCGAGAAGTTCGCCAGGCCGTCCCGGTCGCTGGCAGTTTCGCGGGCCAGGGCGATTCCCTCATCGAGATGATCGTCGAGGTCACCGTCTCCGCCCGCAATTTTCAGTAAGGTATCGCGCGGGCCGGGGTCCCGAGCCTCTGCCAGGGCGATCACAGAATCGATCTGGCCGAAGGCCCGCATGGCTCGAGTATCAGCCGCGCGCCGGTTCAAGGCGGATGTTCACCACATGCACGCCGCCATCGAGCGGAACCAGCCTGCCTTCGTCGGCCGAACCTGCCCCGGTGACGCGCATACCTGCCTCTGCCGCCCCAACCTGCGTCACCCGAACATCGATCAGGGTGTCCGCGACCCGCACCTTGACCGAAAACCCCGGCCAATCGGTCGGCAGGCTGGGGTCGACCCGCAGATATCCACCCTCGCGCCGGCTCCCCGGAATACCTTCCACGGCGGCGCGGTACATCCAGGCAGCCGAACCGGTGTACCAAGTCCAGGCGCCCCGGCCCTCATGCGGCGCGACCGAATAGACATCGGCCGCCACAACGTAGGGCTCAACCTTGTAGCGCTGCACGTCGTTCGCAGTCAATGAGTCCGCATGCAGCATCGGCAACAGGTCCAAGTCTGGATGGTTGTCCGGCAGGCGGCGAAATTCGATCATGGCAGAATCCGAGCATGGTGACGTGACGCTGTAACTGGCAGGGCATACTGTCGAAAATCACTCATTTGTCTGCGAGGCACTCGAGAATATTAGCGGCCAGCGTATGCGCCGCATGAATAACCAGTCTAGCATGCCGTGGCCGCAGCGCATTGGCTTAAGGGCACCTCTATTTTTCGCGGATTTTAGTGTGATTGAGGAGAATGTAGGCGCCAAACGCGCCTT
>JAATGA010000069.1 GCA_015654855.1 Rhodobacterales bacterium | reverse complement strand
GCAGTTGAAGATCCAGGCCAGTTCCGCATGGGCGGAAACCTGGCTCTGGTTGAACAGGATCGAGCGGGCGGGGTCGATGCCGCTGGCGATGAAGGCCGCCGCGATCTCGCGCGTCTGACGGCGCAGCTTTTCGGGATCCTGCCAGACGGTGATCGCGTGCAGGTCGACGACGCAATAGATCGTCTCGACCCCGCGGTCCTGGATTTCGGCGAAACGTTTCAGCGCGCCGAGGTAGTTCCCAAGCGTCATCCCGCCCGAGGGTTGGATGCCCGAAAAGATGCGCGTGGGAAAAGCCTGAGGCGTTTGGACCGGCTCGGCCATGGGAGGAACTCCATCTGGTAAAAAGGGTGCAAGCGGCTTATCGCTGACGCCGGATACCGTCAATGAAAGTCACGCCCCCATGCAGGATCACAATGCGCCGATCAATCCGCTGCCCGCCGTCGTCTGGGCGCTGGTGCTGCCGCTGATCGCGATCGAGGTGGTGCTGGGCCTTGGCGAGGCCGGGATCATCGGCGGCCAGGAGGCCATCGGCTGGCGGCTTCAGGCGATCCAGCGGTTCGCCTTCGTGCCCGATGCGATGTGGTGGATGATCGAGAACCGCCGCTTCCCCCCGGTCGAACTGGCGCGGATCGTGCTGTATCCGGTGATCAACGCATCTGTCACCAATGCGCTGTTCGGCGGCGTCATGCTGCTGGCCATCGGCAAGATCGTGGGAGAGGTCTTTCGCTGGTGGGCGGTGCTGGCGGTGGTCTTTGCCGGGATCGTCGTGGCAGCGCTGGCCTTCATGCTGTTGCCGACCTCGGGCCTGCCGCTGTTCGGGACGTTTCCGGCGGTCTACGGGCTGATCGGGGCTTTCACCTATATTCTGTGGCGGCGGGGGCAGGCGGTCGGGGCGCATCGCTTCGCGGCCTTCCGCATGATCGGCTTTCTGCTGGCGGTTCAGCCGGTCTTTGCGCTGGTCAGTTGGGCGCTGATGCCGTCGAACCCGTTCCAGATCTATGTGCTGTGGATCTGGCTGGCGGAAATGGCGGCCTTTGCCGCGGGGTTCCTGCTGTCTTTTGCCGTGGCCCCCGGCGGGTGGCAGATGCTGATGGCCCGGCTGCGCAACCGTTAACGGCGGCGGCGCAGACCTGCCTTGAAGTCCGACAGCCGGAAAGCGCCGATCAGCGTGCCGAGGCCGAAATAGGCCACCATACCAAAAGTGATCAGCGCCGCCAGCGCGGGATAGCGCAGGCCCGCAGTCTCCAGCGCGGGGTCGAGGATCAGTTGCCCCGCCCAGAGGCAGGCCCCCATCAGGGCCGAGGCCGCGACGATCCGGGGCAGTCGGCGGATCGTGCGCGCGTCGCACTCTGCCGCCTGACCCATGCTGCGGCTGCCGCGCCAGAGCTGCCAGACCATCGTCCAGCTCGACAGGGTTGTCCCCACCGCAGCCGAGATAAAGCCTATGAACGGGAAAAGCCCAAAGGCCAGCACCGCATTCACCCCCATCGACCAGATCGCATAGCGGAACGGGCTGCGGGTATCCTCGCGCGCATAGAACAGCGGCTGCAACACCTTGTGCATGACAAAGGCCGGCAGGCCGAGCGCATAGACCGCCAGCGCCATTGCTGTGTTGGCGACATCGTTCGGGCCGAAGGCGCCGCGGCCGAAGACCACGCTCACGATCGGCACGGCGATCACCGCCAGCGCCACCGCCGCCGGAAGGGTCAGCATCAGCCCGAATTCCGTGCCGCGGTTGAAGGCGGCCTGACCGCCCTTGGCATCGCCCGCGCCAAGGCGGCGCGACAGCTCTGGCAAAAGCACGGTGCCGATGGCGATCCCCACCACGCCAAGCGGCAACTGATACAGCCGGTCGGCGTAGTTCAGCCAGGAAATCGCCCCCACGGTGGGGGCGGCGACCTGCCGGCCGACCGCGAGGTTGATCTGCACCACGCCCCCCGCCAGCACGGCAGGGCCCGCGATGATCGCCAGCCGCTTCAGTTCCGGCGTCAGGCGGGGCCATCCGGGATGGAAGCGAAAGCCCGCGCGTGACGCCGACCACCAGGTAAAGGCCAGTTGCGCGACACCTGTCACCGGAACGGTCCAGGCCAGGGTCTCGCCCATCGGCCAGCCCATCCGGTCGGCCAGCAGCATCGCCGCGATGAAGACCAGGTTCATCAGCACCGGCACGAAAGAGGCCTCGGTGAAGCGTCCGTGTGCGTTCAGAACCCCCGACAGCAGCGCCACCAGCGAGATGAACAGGATGTAGCAGAAGGTGATCCGCCCGAAGTCGACCGCGAGGCCGAACCGCGCATCGTCCATGAAGCCCCATGCCATCGCCAGCACCAGCAAGGGCATGGCCAGCGTGCCGAGGATCGAGAACACCACCAGCACCGAGGCCAGCCCGTTGAAGGCGTCGCGGGCAAAACCTTCCGCATCCTCGCCGCGTTCCAGCTTCTTGGCATACATCGGCACGAAGGCCATGTTGAACGCGCCTTCGGCGAAGAAGCGGCGGAACATGTTGGGCAACTGGAAGGCGACGTTGAACGCATCCGAAACCACGCCCGCGCCCAGATAAGCCGCCATCATCGTGTCGCGCGCCAGCCCCGCCCCGCGCGACACCAGCGTCCAGCCGCCCACGGTCAGGATCGACCGCACCATGCCGCCGCGCGGTGCCTTTTCCGTCATCGGTTCAACCTGCTGCCCGTTCGGCGCCTTCGGCGATCGCCTGCCGCAGTTTCTTTTCCAACGTTTCCTGTTTCGACTTCTGGTGCAGTTTGAGGCCGAACATGTCCTTGACGTAAAAGGTGTCGACCACCTGCCGCCCATAGGTCGCGATCATCGCATTGGCGATGTAGATGTTGCTCTGCGCCAGCGTCCGCGTCAGATCGTAAAGCAGCCCCGGACGGTCGCGGGTGTCGACCTCGATGATGGTGTAGATGTCCGAGCCTTCGTTGTCGATCGAGACATGGGTGGGGAAGCTGAACTGCGATTCCCGCTTTTTCACCTTGTCGCGGTCTTTCAGCGCATCGCGGGGGACGACCTCGCCCTTCAGGGTGCGTTCGATCATCCGGCGCAGGCGCGGCAGGTGCGCGGTCTCGTAGGGGTGGCCGTCGGCGTCCTGGACCCAGAAGACTGCCGTCGCATAGCCGTCCTTCGAGGTGTAGGTGCGCGCGTCCACGACGTTGGCGCCGACCAGTGCCAGCGCGCCCGCAAGGCGGGAGAAGATGCCGGGATGGTCGACCAGCGCGAAGCTGGCCCGCGTCGCGTCGCGGTCGGCGTCGGCGTCCAGCCGGATGCGGATCTCGTCGTCCTGAAGCCCGCGCAGCATCTCGGCGAAGATCCGGTGGGCGCCGGTGGTCAATCCCTGCCAGTAGGGCGGATAGTGCCGCCCCATCTCGGCCCGCAACTCGCGCGGCTCCCAGTCGGCCAGGCGTTCGCGCAAGGCGCGCCGCGCCTCGTCCACGCGGTTGTCGCGGGTGATGCATTCAAGGCCGTTTTCCAGGGCATCGGCGGTCTGGTAATACAACTGCCGGATCAGCTGGGCCTTCCAGTTGTTCCAGGTGCCGGGACCCACGCCGCGGATGTCGCAGACCGTCAGCACCGTCAGCAGATCCAGCCGCCGCCGCGTCTTCACCGCCTTGGCGAAGTCGCGCACCGTCCTGGGGTCCGAGATGTCGCGCTTTTGCGCCATGTCGGACATCAGCAGATGCGCGCGCACCAGCCATTCGACCGTCTCGCATTCCTCGGCGTTCAGGCCGAGGCGCGGCGCGACCCGGCGGGCGATCTGCGCGCCGAGGATCGAGTGATCCTCGGGCCGGCCTTTGCCGATGTCATGCAAGAGCAACGCGACATAAAGCACGCGCCGGTTCACCCCGCCTTCGAGGATGCGGCTGCTCAGCGGCAGTTCCTCGATCAGTTCCCGCCGCTCGATCTGGGCCAGGGTCGAGATGCACTGGATGATGTGCTCGTCCACCGTGTAGTGGTGATAGACGTTGAACTGCATCATCGCGACGATCGGCTCGAACTCCGGGATGAAGGCGGAAAGCACGCCGATTTCGTTCATCCTGCGCAGCAGCCGTTCCGGGTTGCCGTGTTTCAACAGCGTGTCGAGGAAGATATGCGCGGCCTCGGGGGCGTCGCGCATCTCGTCGTCGATCAGGTTCAGGTTCGCCGCGACCAGCCGCATCGCATGAGGATGCAGCAGATAGCCCGAGCGCATCCCCTCTTCGAACAGGCGCAGGATGTTCAGCTTGTCGGCAAGGAAGGCCGCATCGTCCGCCACGTCCAGCCGGCCCTGCACCAGTTTGTAGCCGGGTTTCAGCTTGCGCCGGCGCATCAGCCCAACGATCCGCGCCTCTGCCTTGACATGGCGCGCCTCAAGCTGGGTCAGGAAGATCCGCGTCAGCTCTCCCACGCGGGTGGCGTGGCGGAAGTAGTCCTGCATGAAATGCTCGACCGCCCGCCTGCCGCCCGCGTCGCGATAGCCCATGCGCGCCGCCACTTCGACTTGCAGGTCGAAGGACAGAACGTCGGTCGCGCGCCCGGTGATGTAGTGAAGATGGCAGCGCACTGCCCAAAGGAAATCCTCGGCCCGGGCGAAGAGGTCATATTCGTCGCGGCTTAACAGTCCGGCGGCGACCAGGCCTTCGGAGGACGAAACCCCGGTCAGGTATTTTCCGATCCAATAGAGGGTTTGCAGGTCGCGCAGCCCCCCCTTGCCCTCTTTCACGTTGGGCTCCAGCACATAGCGCTGCCCGCCCTGGCGTTTGTGGCGTTCGGCCCGCTCGGCGAGTTTCGCCTCGATGAATTCGGGGGCGGAGTTGCGGAACAGCTCGTTGCGCAGGCGATCCTGCAATTCGGAGGACAGCGGTTCCTCGCCGGCGATGAAGCGGCATTCCAGCAGTGCGGTGCGGATGGTGATGTCCTCGCGCCCGAGGCGCAGACAGTCCTTCACCGTGCGGCTGGCGTGGCCGACCTTCAGCTTCAGATCCCACAGGATGTAAAGCATCGCCTCGATGACGCTTTCGGCCCGGACGGCGGATTCGCGCGGATGCAGGAACAGCAGGTCGACATCGGAATGGGGCGCCATCTCGGCCCGGCCGTAGCCGCCGACCGCCAGGACCGCCAGATGATCCTCCGCCCCCGCGCCGCCGGTGGCGGGGTGCTGGTGGTTGCGGGCGACGATCAGCGCCGCCTTGACCAGAACGTCGGTCAGCCAGGACTGCGCCCGCACCAGCGCCCGCGCCTCCTGCGGATGGCGCAGGAACTCGGCCTCCAGCGCGGCGTTGGCGCGGGTTTTGGCCTCCGTCAGGTGGCGGACGGCGACGGCGCGCATGTCGCGCGGATCGGCGGAGGGCAGCGCCGCGATCTCGGTCGCGATCGCGGCGTTCAGCGCGGCCTCGTCCACAAGCGCGGCGCAGGGCAGAAGCATCGCGGCGGCCGCAGGTGCTGCCTCCCCGGCTCTTGCGGGTGTGGGTCTGGAGCGGGCCATATCCCTTCCGGCGTTACGAGCCCGAACCGCCAAAGCTGCGGGGGGCAGGGTCGATGACCACAAGCTGATTGTTGCGGATCTGTGCAATCGCCAGTCCCCGTTCATTCGTACCATCGGCGCGCAGCCTGAAGATGCCGTTAACGCCCACAAAACCTGCACTCTGGATCAGCGCCCCGCCGGTCAGGGCGTTGGATTTTCCCTGTTTGACCAGCGCGCCGATGGCCGCGATCCCGTCGTAGGCCAGCCCCGAGATCGGATGGGGCGCCTCGCCGAAGGCGGCCTGATAGCGCGATTGGTATTGCTGGTAAAGCTGCGGATCGGGCAAAGCGAACCATCCG
>JAATGA010000020.1 GCA_015654855.1 Rhodobacterales bacterium | reverse complement strand
CCCCCGGCTGGCGCAGGATCAGGCCAAGTGCCTCCAGCTTCGCGGCCTGGCGACTTATCGTCGTATGGTCGCGCCCCACCCGGTCGGCCAGTTCGCCAAGCGCGATGGGCCCCAGCCGTTCCACCAGAACCAGCAGAGGAAACAGCGCGCGATCCAGCCGGATACCGGCAGCCCGAACCATCTGTTCGTCGCGCTGCGGGCGGTTCATCACCGCCACGATGTCCAGCACCGCGCCGTGCAACTCGCGCATCGGCGCCGACATATGTGTATTTCGCAGGTTTTTCGTTGACACTCTGCCGCCCCCCGAATTACCTGTATTATGCATATATAACCCCATCATGGACAGGAAAATCGCCATGAAAGCCGCCATCGTCACCGGACCGGGCCAGGCCCCGGCCTGCGCCGAATTCCAGGACCCGACCGCCGCCGAAGGCGAGGTTCTGGTCACCGTTCGCGCCGCCGCCATCAGCCAGTTGGTGCGGGCCCGCGCCTCGGGTCGGCATTATTCCTTCGACGGGCATTGTCCCTTCGTCGCCGGGGTGGACGGGACGGGCACCCTGCCCGACGGGCGGCGGGTTTACTTCGCCATGCCGCGCGCACCCTTTGGTGCGATGGCCGAACGCGCCCCGGTGCGCGAGGGGTTCTGCGTGCCCCTGCCCGACGATCTGGACGACATCCGGGCCGCAGCACTCGCCAATCCCGGCATGTCGTCCTGGATGGCCCTGCGCGAACGCGCCGCGATGCAGCCGGGCGAGACGGTGCTTGTCAACGGCGCGACCGGCGTCTCGGGCCAGCTTGCGGTGCAGATCGCCCGGCACATGGGCGCGGGCCGGATCGTGGCCACCGGGCGCAACCCCGAGGCGCTGGCCCGGCTGAAAACCCTCGGCGCGGACGAGGTTATCCCCCTGACCTCCGACCCGCAGGATCTGAAGGCGCGGTTCGAGGCGAGCTTCGCGGCGGGGGTCGACGTGGTTCTCGACTACCTCTGGGGGCCTTCGGCGCTGGCGATCCTGGACGCGGCGACCCATGCCCGCCCGGCCGATGCCCGGCGGCGGTTCGTGCAGATCGGCTCGCTGACCGGGGCGGAGATCGCCCTTCCGGGCGCGTGGCTGCGGTCTTCGGCGATCGAACTCATGGGCAGCGGCATCGGCAGCGTGGCGATGCCCCGGCTGATCGCCTCGGTCCGCGATCTGCTGGCCGAGGCCGATGCGGCGGGGCTGGAGATCGCGACCGAGACTATTCCGCTGGCCGATGTCACCGCCGCCTGGGCCGATAGCGCCACCTCTGCCCGCCAGGTGATCACCATCGCCTGAAGCCGGACCTCGCGGATCAATCCTGCACCCTCCGGCGGCGCATGATCCGCGAGGCGAGGCCCATGACGGCAAAGACGATCAGCACGGTCCCGAGGTTCCAGCCGATGATCATCGCCGTCGCGTCCAGCGGATGGAACATCGCCAGCGATGCCGAGGTCAGGGCCGAAACCGCGATGCTGCCCAGCACGATCACCCCGGTCGGCCGGAACCACACCATATGACGCAACATCCCCACCAGAAGCAGCGACAGCGGCAGGCTGGTGAAGATCAGCGTGGTCAGGCAACTTGCCGCCGCCCCGGCGGTGACGGCGCCCGGCGGCAAAGGCTCCCACCCGGCCAGGCATTGATAGCCGAGGTTGCCCAGCCAGACGATCAGCGACGGCAGCGGCAGCAGCGCCCAGCGGGGAGAGCGGTCCGGCAGCCCCACCATGAAGGCCGCCACCGCCGCCAGGATGCCGGTCGCCATGGCCGACATCATCGCGACCATATAGGCGACCTCGCGCATCCGGTCCAGGAACTCGGGCCGCACGCCGTGCCACATGGTAAGCGCGCCAAGGATCACGCCCGAGACGCAAAGCCAGCCAAAGGCGCGCAGCAGCGGCGGGCGCAGACGGCGCACGGGTTTCGCATCCTCGGCCAGCGAACGGATCAGGTCTGATGTGATCATTTCATCTCACTCCGATCCGACAGCATGTCCTTCAGCGCCTTCAGCGCGCGATGGGTCGCCACCTTCAGATTTGCGATCGACAACCCGGTTTCGCCCGAGGTTTCCTTCAGCGATTTCTCTTCCAGCTTCAACATCCGTATCGCGGTGCGCTGCGCGGGCGGCAGCGCCTCGATGGCGCCCATCAGCTTGTCACGGTCGAGGCTGTGGCGGTTTTCATCCTCCGTGGCGGCATGGTCGTCATCCTCGCCAAGATCGGTTTCATGGCCGTGGGTGCGCAGGGTCTTGCGCAGGCGGTCGGCGACGCGGCGGCGCGCGATGCCGACGAGCCAGGGACCGAAGGGGCGTGCGGGATCATAGGTGCGCCGGATCGCATGGATCGTCAGCAGGATCTCCTGCACGCAATCCTCGACATCGCGGTCGTCGCGGAACCAGCGGCGGACGTAGAGGCGGAGCCAGGGTGTCAGATCCTCCAGCAGCCGCCGGTAGGCCGCCGCATCGCCCGACTGGCCATGCGCCATCAGGATCGACCAGTCCACGTCCGGGGAACGCGCAGCCCGCGCCCCGCCGCCTTCGCCCGAGGCGACCAGACGCAGATTGCCATTTGGTGCGCGCGCCATGCCCTGCCCCCCTTACGCCCGTTACATCACATCCGTGCGCCACTGGCGCGCAGGAAACGCGGGATCAGCACATCCGCCGACAGATTTCCCGGCCCAAGCGCCAGGATGCCAAGCGCCAGCGCCGCCCAGTAAAGGTGATAATTCACCCAGGCCTCGGGAAAGATCAGTTGTATCACACCGGTCATTGCCAGCAGCCCCAGGGCGGCGAACCTGCTGGCCAGACCAAGGATTAACAGAACCGGCAGCGCGATTTCGGCCACAGCCGTGACCCAGGCTAGCGCCTCCGGGAAGGGCAGCGGAAGGGTCGTCCCGAAGAGATGCAGGCCGAAGGTCGTCTCGAACAGAAAGGGCGTCGCGGGGTTCAGCGACAGAAAGCCGTCCCATCGCGTCAGACCCGAGCGCAGGAACGGCAGGGCAAGCGCGATGCGCAGAACCGGCGGCGCGAGGACCTGCCCGATCCGCGCCAGCAGCGCCGTCATGGCACGGAGCGCGGAAAGCACCGGCTCCATGCCGGGGCGCGTGTCGTATTTCATCGCCAGTCCACCTTGTTATTCGGCACCGTCTTCGATGCCGGTGATCAAACCCAACTGCATCAGCCCGGACAGAGCCGCGACCGGATCGAAACGCGGGCTTTCCGCCAGCCCCTCCAGCACCGCCGCCTGAATGCCCGCGCCCGCCAGAAGGGCTTTGAGAAAGCACGCGGTGTCGGGCGGTATGGCGCGGGCCTCGACCTCGGCGCCGGGTCGGGCGATCAACGCGATCTCGGTGCGGGACAGATCGACCGGTGCCGGCTCCGCATCGGCGACGTTCATCCGCCAGATCGTCAGCGCGGGCCAGTCCGACCGCACGATCCGCAGCGAGGGGTGCAGCCGCAGCCGCAGCGTCGGAATGCGTTCGGGCGGCACGGCGGCAAGGCTTTGCGCCTCCGCCACTGCTGCCTCGGGCGCGTGACAGGCCTCAAGCCAGGCGCGCTCGATCCGCGCCACATCGGCAAGGTAGGACAGCCCCTGCGCGGGCGGAAAGCCTGCCACGAAGGCCGGGAAATGGCGGCCGTAATCCAGCATGACCGGGCTTTCCGGCGGACTTTCGGCCACATGGATCCGCGCCATTGCCGCGAAGAAATCGTCGCCTGTGATGCGCCGGACCGCCGGATAGGCCGCGCGCAGCACGTCGATCAGCCCGGCCACCACATTGTTGCGGTAAACCGCGAAACGTTTCGCGTCCGGCCTGCCGTCCGGCCCGACAAGGCCTGAAGGCACGGCTATGTCGGGGTCGAGGATCGCCCGCGAAAACCCGCCGAGCCGCCGGTCGAAATCGCGATCCCCCCGCGCGACGGCGGGTATCGTGGCGATGCTCATCCCCGCACCCCGAGGCTGGCGGCCAGCCGGGCCATGACGCGTTCCGCCCGCTGCGCCTCGGCGAACAGGACCGGCCATTCCGGGATATCCGCATCCCACTCGATCAGCGTCGCCATCGGTCCGATCTTACGGATGACATGTTCGTAAAGCGCCATCACTCCCTCGGTCATCGGCCGGTCGTGGGTGTCGATCAGCAGCGGTCGCCCCGCCGCGTCGCTTTCCTCCAGATGCCCGCCAAGGTGGATTTCACCCACCGCCGCCATCGGGAAGGCATCCAGATAAGCAATCGGATTCCATTCCTGATTGGTGCAGGCGACCTCGACATTGTTGACATCGAGAAGCAGGCCGCACCCGCTGCGCCGGGCTATTTCGGCGATAAAATCGGTCTCTGCCCAAGTGCTTTCTGCAAAGGCGAGATAGGTCGAGGGGTTTTCCAGCAGCAGCCGGCGGCCCAGCGCCGACTGCACCTCGTCGATATGTTCGACCACGCGGGCGAGCGTCGTATCGGTATAGGGCAGCGGCAGCAGGTCGTTCAGAAAGCCCGCATCATGGGTCGACCAGGCGAGGTGCTCGGAAAACATCTCCGGCTCATACCGCCGGATCAGCACGCCAAGCCGCGCCAGGTGGTCGCGGTCGAGCGGCCGGTCCGCCCCGATCGACAGCCCGACGCCATGCAGCGACAGCGGGTAACGTTCGCGGATCGCGGTCAGCCAGCGGTGCGGCGGGCCGCCCGCGCCCATGTAGTTCTCGGCATGGACCTCGAAGAACCCGATGTCGGGCGCGGTATCGAGGATTCTCCGATAGTGCTCGGGCTTCAGGCCGACACCGGCGCGGGCCGGCAGGACCGTTGCGGGGCTGTGGAAGGTTCCGTCCATTTCTGTCCTCCTCGGGCGGGCGGGCATCCGGCCGCATCGGGCCGGATGCCGGTTTCAGGGGCCGGCTCAGGCCCTGGGCTTCAGACTGCCAGCGCCATCCGGCGTCGAGATCGTGGTGCAGGTGCCGGTCGGAACCAGTTTGAAGGCGTTGCCCTGGTAGTCCCTGGTGCTGGTGCCGGCGCAGGTGGTGCCGGGTCCGGCGAAGCAGTCGTTCTGCCCTTTCAACGCCACGCCGAAGCAGGGCTCGACCTTGCCGGATTTCACCTTCACGGTGTTTTCGGCCTGGGTCTTCTGCTGCGCCTCGGTGAAGGTCTGCGCCGAAGCGGGAACCACAGCCATCGCGCCGAAAGCGGCGGCGAAGGCGCCGATGACCAGCGTGGACATCATACGATCGGACATTTGTCTCTCCTCGAACAGAACGGGACGGGTCCCGTGATGACTGCGGCCAGTATCGGCGCGCATATCCAATGGTTCGCGGCGGGGCGGGGAAAGGTTACAAAGGCCCATCGATTTTTCCGGGGCGTCGCCGCGGCGCGCGCGCCGTCGCGGCCAGAAAAAGGATGGCCGGTCGCCTGCCCCCTGCGCGAGAGGTGCGAGGACATCGCCGCGGGGCCGGCCTGGGAAACCGTCCGGCAACTGATGTCCCGCCCCATCGGCATCCACGCCGATGCGATGGCGCGCTATCCGCGCTTTGCCACCAATCCGGCGACGGGTTGGCCAGGGAACGACCGCGACCTCCCGGCCGCGCGCCTGTGTCTTGCGTTACATTCGGAACCTGCGGATTATTCGGATCCGACTCTGAAATACACATCCTCTTATACCCGGATTTCATAGATGAAGCGCGACCAGCTTGGCGATCTCCTGGCATTTCTGGCCGTCTACGAAGAGCGCAGCTTTACCCGCGCGGCGGCGCGTCTCGGCACCTCGCAATCTGCGCTCAGCCATACGGTGAAGCGGCTGGAGCAGCGCCTGGCGCTGCGTCTTCTGACCCGGACGACGCGCAGCATCTCGCCGACCGGGGCGGGGGACCAGTTGGCCGCGACGCTGCGTCCGGCGCTCGACGACATCGAAACGCGCCTCGACAGCCTTCAGGCGCTGCGCGACCGCCCCGCCGGCACGATCCGCATCACCGCCAGCCGCGACGCCTCGCATTCTCTGCTATTCCCCCATGCGCGTGCACTGATGGCGGAGTATCCCGAGATCCAGGTCGAGATCTCGGTCGACCAGAGGCTGACCGATATTGTCGGAGAGCGGTTCGATGCCGGGGTGCGCCTCGGCGAAAGCATCGAGAAGGACATGATCGCGGTGCGGATCGGCCCCGACATGCGGATGGTCGTCGCAGGCTCCGCCGGCTATTTCGCCCGGCATGGCCGACCGGAAACGCCGCACGAACTGACCAGGCACAACTGTCTGAACCTGCGCCTGCCGACGCTCGGCGGGCTATACGCCTGGGAGTTCGGGAAGAACGGCCGCCCCCTCAACGTCCGGGTGGACGGGCAATTCATCACCAACGACGTGGATCTGCTCATCGAGGCGGCACGGGCGGGCGACGGGCTGTGCTGCCTGCCCGACCGCCACCTGTTGCCCTGGTTGCGCAGCGGCGAACTCGAAACGGTTCTCGAAGACTGGTGTCCGACCTTCGCCGGCTATCACCTCTACTATCCGTCGCGGATGCAGGCCTCTGCGGCCTTCAAACTGCTGCTCGACCGGCTGCGCTGGCGCGGGGATGCGACCGCGCCAGGCTTTGACGAGATGCGGGCGCGGGACCGGGACTGATGTTGTGCCCTACCCCAACGGAGCGGAGGCCGGAATGCCACCCGACCTGTGTGCAGAACTGACATGCACACCGGGGGGATCGCCCTTGGCGGAGGGAACATATTCGTCCCCCTCCTGTCTGCGGGACATGTTCGCAGCCTCTGCCGGGGGCGATCCGACGCGCGCGGTGCGACGTCTGCCCGCCCCCGACCGGATGCCCGGGCGCGTTACCCCCGGATCGCGACGCCGCCTGTCAGACGCGCAGCAGCGTCTTGATTGCACGGCGTTCGTCCATCGCCCTGTAGCCCTCTGCGGCATCCGCCAGCGGCAGTTCCAGGTCGAAGACCTTGCCCGGGTCGATCTCGCGCTTCAGGATCAGGTCGATCAGATGCGGCAGGAAGCGGCGCACCGGGGCGGGTCCCCCGAGCATGTTCTTTTGCGCATAGAACAGTTGCGTGCCGTCGAACTCGACCCCGTGCGGCACGCCGACGAAGCCCATGGATCCTCCGGGACGGCAGCAGTTCAGCGCCTGGAACATCGATTCCTTCATGCCGACGCATTCCAGAACGGAATCCGCGCCGACCCCGCCGGTCAATTCCTTGACGCGCGCCACGCCCTCATCGCCGCGTTAGGACACAATGTCGGTGGCACCGTATTCCAGCGCCAGATCCTGCCGGGTCTTGTGGCGGCTCATCGCGACGATCCGGCCCGCTCCCATCTGTTTCGCCGCCAGCACGCCCATCAGACCGACCGCGCCATCGCCTACCACGGCGACCGTCGAACCCGGCCGCACCCGCGCCGCGTCGGCCGAATACCAGCCGGTGCCCAGAACGTCCGAAGCCGCCAGCAGGCCGGGGATCAGGTCGTCATCGGGCATCACGTCGGTCGCGATCAGCGTGCCGTCCGCCAGCGGCACCCGCGCGAATTGCGCCTGCGCCCCGGTCATGAATTCCAGCTGCTCGCACGACGACTGAAAGCCGAAGCGGCAATGCGGACAGGTGTTGTCGGACAGCACGAAAGAGCCGACGACGAAATCGCCCGGTTTGACGGTCGTCACCGCACCGCCGACCTCGATCACGACACCGCAGTATTCGTGCCCCATGTTCTTTGGCCCCGGGATGTCGTTCAGGCCGCGATAGGGCCACAGGTCCGACCCGCAGATGCAGGTCGCCGACAGCCGGATGATCGCATCCGTCGGGTGG
>JAATGA010000026.1 GCA_015654855.1 Rhodobacterales bacterium | reverse complement strand
GATGTGGGTTACATCAACGCCCATGGCACCGGCACGGCGGCCAACGACAAGACCGAATGCGCCGCCGTCGCCCATGCCTTCGGCACCCATGCCGACCGGCTGATGATCTCGTCCACCAAGTCGATGCACGGCCATCTGATCGGCGGGACGGGGGCGGTCGAACTGCTCGCCTGCCTGATGGCTTTGCGCGAGGGTGTGGTGGCGCCCACCATCGGCTATGAGGAATCCGACCCGGAGTGCGCGCTGGACGTGGTGCCCAATGTCGCGCGCGAGGCGAAGGTGGATGTCGTTCTGTCCAACGCCTTTGCCTTCGGCGGCCTGAACGCGGTGCTGGCGTTGCGGCGGGCCTGAGGGCGCGCGGTCCGGGTCGCGGCCCCGATGTCCGATGCGGCGACTTGACCGGGACCGGGCCGCGCGCCAGTCTGGCCCCGTTCAGGGAGGAACATCATGCTGAAAGGGATAGATCCCCGGCTGAATGCCGAGGTTCTGGGCGCGCTCTGCGCCATGGGTCACGGCGACACGCTGATCCTGTGCGACACCAACTTTCCCGCCGATGCGCTGGCGCGGTCTTCGGTCCTGGGGCGTCTGCTCCGCATGGACAACCTGACCTCGGCCGAAGCCGCGCAGGCGGTGCTGTCGGTCCTGCCGCTGGACACTTTCGTCAAGGATTTCGCCGGCCGGATGGAGGTGGTGAGCGACCCTTCGGAAATCCCCGCCGTCCAGGCCGAAGTCCAGGCCGAGATCGACGCCGCCGAAGGCCGCGCCCGCCCGATGATCGGGATCGGGCGTTTCGCCTTCTACCAGGCCGCGCGCGAGGCCTATGCCGTGATCCAGACCGGCGAGCGGCGGTTCTACGGCTGCTTCCTTCTCCGCAAGGGCGTGATCGGCCCTGACGCCTGAGCAGGCCGGTTCGGGACGGCTGCCCGCTGTTGCCGAAGGGGGCCGCTGCGTTTCCGCGCGCCAGGTTCCGGCGGGGACGGGAAGCCCGGCGCGGCGAACGCGGATCCGCTTTTCCGCTCGCATCGGGCCTTGGCACCGGCGCGGCGGCAGGGCAGTTTCGAGGCAACATACGGGGCAGAGCCGATGATCGTCATTCTGGGTATCTTCAACGCCGACACCGCCTATCGCGCCGACCGGATGCCGCGTCCGGGCGAGACGATCATGGGGCGCGGATTCGCGCTCGGACCCGGTGGCAAAGGCTCGAACCAGGCGGTGGCGGCTGCGATGGCCGGGGGCGAGGTGACCTTCGTCACCCGCCTGGGGGCGGATGCCTTCGCCGATCTGGCGCGCCGGACCTGGGCCGATGCGGGGGTGACGCCTTCGGTCACGGTGGACGAGGGCAGCCACACGGGGGCCGCTTTCATCTTCCTCGACGCGAACAGTGGCGAAAATGCGATCATCGTCGCCGCCGGTGCCGGGGCGCGGATCTTGCCCGAAGACCTCGACGTCCGCCGCGATCTGATCGCGGGCGCGAAGGTCTTCGTCGCCCAGTTGGAACAGCCGGTCGAGGCCGCCCGGCGCGGGCTTGAGATTGCGCGGGCGGCAAGGGTGATGACGATCCTGAACCCCGCGCCTGCGGCGGTGCTGGACGATGCGATGCTGGCGCTGGTCGATTACCTGACTCCGAACGAGACCGAGGCGGAACTGCTGACCGGCCTTCCCGTCTCGTCCCTGGCCGAGGCAGAGGCGGCGGCGGATGCGCTGTTGGCGCGCGGCGTGGGTGCGGTGGTGATAACGCTCGGCGCGCGCGGGTCGCTGTATCGCGATCCGAAGCAGAGCTTCGTCACGCCGGCATTCTCCGCCGGACCCGTGGTCGACACGACCGGCGCGGGCGACAGCTTCAGCGGGGCCCTCGCGGTGGCCCTGGCCGAGGGGCAGGGCATCCGCGCCGCCTTGCGCTTTGCCTCGGCCACTGCCGGTTTGCAGGTCACTCGCCCGGGGGCAGCCGCCGCCATGCCGACCAGGGCAGAAATCGAGGCGCTGCTGGCCCGTCATCCGGGCTGACCGGCGATTTACAGGCTTTGTAAATAAGGCGCGTGCTGGTAAATTCCCGCCATGACCGGGGGGAAAGCCAATCCGTCGCCATCCTTGACCGGCGCCGCCTTGCGGGCGCGGCGGCTGGCGCTTGGCCTGAAACAGGCCGAGGTCGCGGCGGCGGCGGGTATTTCGGCGTCCTATCTGAACCTGATCGAGCATGACCGGCGGCGTCTTGCGGGCGGCGCGCTGGCGCGGCTGGCGCTTGTGCTGGACCTCGACCCGGCGGAACTGCACCCCGAACCCGAAGGGCTGCTGGCCGAGGATCTGCGTGCCGCCGCCGCCCATGCCGGGACGCTCGCGGTGGGTGCGGGCGATCTGGACCGGGCCGAGGATTTCGCCGCGCGCTTTCCCGGCTGGGCCTCGGTCCTGATCGGGCTTTACCGGCGGGCCGAAGGGCTGGAGCGCGCGGTCGAGGCGCTGAACGATCGCATGACGCATGACCCGCATCTGTCGGCGGCGGTGCACGAGGTCCTGTCGGCGGTGGCCTCGGTCCGTTCCACCGCCGCGATCCTGGCCGAGACGGAAGACATCGACCCCGAATGGCAGGCGCGGTTTCACCGCAACCTCGACCAGGACAGCGCGCGTCTGGCGGAGGGGGCGCGGGCGCTGGTCGCCTGGCTCGACAGCGGGGATCAGTACGGGGCGCAGGGCATGATCTCGCCGCTGGAAGAGGTCGAGGGCTGGCTGGCCGCTCGCGACTGGCAGGCCGACGCGCCGGAGGAGGGGCCGGTGGACGGGCGCTCGGGCCGGCCGACCGGCGGGCTGGCGGGCGGCGAGGACGAAACGGCCGGGTTGTCCACGGCGGCGCGGGTGCTGGCGCGGACGATGGCGGCGCGGGCGGCGGCGGATGCGGCGGCGCTGCCCGATCCGGCCTTTGGCGCGGCGCTGACGCGGGCCGGGGGCGATCCGCTGGCCGTGGCGATGGCCTTCGGCGCGCCGGTCCTGTCGGTCTTTCGCCGCATTGCCACCCGCCCCGGCAGCGGCGCGGGCCTCGTCGTCTGCGACGCCTCGGGCAGTTTCACCTTTCGCAAACCGGCCGAGGGCTTCGCCTTGCCGCGATTCGGCGCGGGTTGCCCGCTCTGGCCGCTTTACACCGTGCTCGGCCGGCCGATGCAGCCGGTCGCGGCTGTGGTGCAAACCGCCGGGCGGGGCGCGCGGCGATTCCGCATCCTGGCGTTCTGCGAGCCACATTATCCCGGCGGATTCGCCGGGCCGGAACTGCGCGAGGCGGCGATGCTGATCCTGGCCGAGGATCCCGGCGCCCCGGTGGCCGGCCCTGTGCTGCCGGTGGGGCCGACCTGCCGGATCTGCCCGCGCACCGGCTGCGCGGCCCGGCGCGAACCTTCGATCCTGACCGAACCCGCGTGAGCCGCCACGGCCGGCTTTCGGTCGCCCTTGCGGGCGCGGTCCGCCCCGGTTTTGACTCGCGTCCGGTTTCAGGCCAGATTGAACCGTCGCCCGGGGAGGGGCGGCGAAAGCGGCATCCGGGGGGAACAAGCCACGTCATGGGACGCAGCGTGATTCTGGTCGAGGACGAACCGAACATCGCCGAGGCGATCCGGTTCCTTCTGCAACGCGACGGCTGGCGGGTCGAGGTCGTGACCGACGGCGCGGCGGCGATGGGGGCTGTGCTGCGCGCGGCACCGGCGCTGGTGATCCTCGACCTGATGCTGCCCGGGCAAAGCGGGCTCGACATCCTGACAAGCCTGCGCGGGCGGCGGGAGACGGCGGCGCTGCCGGTGCTGATGCTGACCGCAAAGGGCCAGGGCCGCGACCGCGAGGCGGCGGAGCGCGCGGGCGTCAGCCGGTTCATGACCAAACCCTTCTCGAATTCCGAGATCCGCGCGGCGGTGCGCGACCTGGCGCTCGGCGGACCGGATGCCGAACCGGCGGGCGACAGGTGAGCCTGCGTCCGCTGTTCCTTGCCCGGCAGGAGTATCGCCGCCGCCGGTTGCGGGATGCGGCGCGGCTTTTGCCGGTGGCGGGGGCGCTGCTGCTGATCCTGCCGCTCGCCTGGCAGGGCCAGCCGGGCGCGCATGGCACGGCGGGCGACGGGCTTTGGGTCTTTGCCGTCTGGTTCCTGATGGTCGCGGGGGCCGCCATGCTCGCCCCCGCGCTCGGCGCCCAGGGGCGGGAGGAGACGGCGGTGCGGGCGGGACCTGGCGCGCGCCCCGGCGTGGCGGAGGGCGGCGCGGGCGGGACGCGCGGCGCGGATGCGCCGCGGCCGGCCGACACCCGCGCGGCCGGCGACCGGGCGGGCCCGGATGCGGTTTGACCTGCTGGTCCTGTGCTGCCTCGGCTACGGGGGCCTGCTGTTCCTTATCGCCTTTCTGGCGGAGCGGAGTGCGGCGCGCGGGCGGCTCGCCTTCCTGCGCTCGCCCTTCGTCTATACGCTGTCGCTGTCGATCTATTGCACGGCCTGGACCTTTTACGGCGCGGTCGGATATGCGGCGCGCTCGGGGCTGGAGTTCGCGACGATCTACCTCGGCCCGACGCTGGTGTTCTGCGGCTGGTGGTGGGTGCTGCGCAAGCTGGTGCGCATCGGGCGGGAACAGCGCGTCACCTCGATCGCCGACCTGATCTCGTCGCGGTATGGCAAGTCGAACCTGCTCGGCGTGATCGTCACGCTGATCGCGGTGGTGGCGACGACGCCCTATATCGCGCTGCAACTGCAATCGGTGACCCAGGCCTTCGGCGTCTTCGCCGAGATCCGGCCCGAGGGCTGGGCTCCGCCCGACCGTGCCGCCACGGCGGTCTGGGTGGCGGGGGGCCTTGCGCTGTTCACCATCCTGTTCGGCACCCGCAATCTGGATGCCAAGGAACAGCACCCCGGCATCGTCGCCGCCATCGCGGTCGAGGCGGTGGTGAAGCTGATCGCGCTGATCGCGGTCGGGCTGTTCGTGGTCTTTGGCCTGACCGGCGGGCCGGGGCCGATGCGGGCGGCCATCGCTGCGGCCGACAATCCGGGTTGGGCGCTGCAACCGGGGCGCTGGACGGGCCTGCTGTTCCTGTCCGCCGCTGCGGTGATCTGCCTGCCGCGGATGTTCCACGTCATGGTGGTCGAGGCCGGGGACGAGACCCGCCTCGCCCGCGCAAGCTGGGCCTTTCCGGCCTATATGCTGGTGATGAGCCTGTTCATCGTGCCCATCGCGGTGACGGGGCTGGCACGTTTGCCGGCGGGGTCGAACCCCGACATGTTCGTGCTGACCCTGCCGCTCGCGGCCGGCCAGGAGGGCCTCGCCCTGTTCAGCTTCATCGGCGGCTTCTCCTCGGCCACCTCGATGATCATCGTCGAATCCATCGCGCTGTCGAT
>JAATGA010000492.1 GCA_015654855.1 Rhodobacterales bacterium | reverse complement strand
GGGCCTCGACGGCGTTCACCTGCCCGACGGGGCACGCAACATCCGCAAGGCGCGCAAGGATCTTGGCCCTGACGCCATCGTCGGCGCCTTCTGCGGCGCTACAAGGCACGAGGGCATCTCGGCCGGCGAGGCCGGGGCAGATTACGTCGCCTTTGGCCCCGTGGGCGCAACCGCGCTTGGCACCGGGACGCAGGCCGAACACGAGTTGTTCCAGTGGTGGTCCGAAATGATCGAGGTTCCGGTGATCGCCGAGGGCGCGCTGACCCCCGACCTGATCGCCCGCTTCGCCCCCGTCACCGACTTCTTCGGCGTGGGCGAGGAAATCTGGAGCGCCGAGGATCCGGCGGCGGCGCTCAAGGTGCTGCTGAAACCGATCCTCTGAGTCCGGCGGTCAGACGACCGCCCCATCGGGATGGGTGTCGCGCACCGCCGCCTCTGCCGCGGTGGTCAGGGCCTTGCGGTCGGCGAAATCGGCCACCCGCAACGCGTCGTGAAAGATCACCTCGACCGAACCTTGGCGTGGTGCGGCCAGAATGCCGGCAAGGTTCGGCACGAAATCCATCCCCGCCCACCAGCCGTAAAAGCGCGGATCCTCGCCCTTCGGCGCGCTCCAGATCACCGTCACCGGCTGGATCGACAGCCTGTCGCGCAGCGCGGGGCTGAAAAACGCCGCGAACAGCGTCGATTTGAACGGAAGGATGCGGCGCGAGTCGGTGCTGGTCCCCTCGGGGAAGAACATCAGCCGATGGTCGGAGGTCAGTCTCTTCTCGAACAGCGCCTGCTGCACCCGCGCCTCGGTCGGCTTGCGGGTGATGAACACGGTCCCCGTCGCCCGCGCCAGCAAGCCGATACCGGGCCAGCCCGCCACCTCGGCCTTCGATACGAAGTAAAGCCGCGTCGCCGCGTTCAGCGCGAAGATGTCGAGCCAGCTCGCATGGTTCGCCACCATCGCCCCCGACCCGTCGAGCGCCCGGCCCCGGACGATCAGCCGGATGCCGATCACAGCCATAACGGCGCGGCAGACGGCCTGGGTTATCAAAGGGGTCCAGGGCCGCCGCGCGCCGAACAGCGGCCGCTCGACCAGACGCAGCGCCAGCAAGATCGCAAGCCCGCCGAAACAGGTCAGCCCCATCAGCGTGACCTTGACCGCCAGCCGCAGCCGCCCGACGCCGCCGATCCGCGCCGGCGGCGGAACCGACTCTTTCCAGTCGCTCATGCCCTCGCCCGTTTGCGGGTGTAGAAATCCAGATGCCGCGTCGACATCCGCACGGTGTCCATCACCAGAAAGACATCGGTCGTGTTGAACGCGGCGTCGATCCAGGCCCCGTCGCCGACGAAACCGCCAAGTCGCAGATAGGCCTTGATCAGCGCGGGCGTCCCCACCATCGCCAGACGCCGGTCCAGCGCGGAGGGCGCGATCAGGTTCATCTCCTGCCGGTGGGCCGGACGGGCACGGACCCGCAACCCCTCGGGCGCCAGGTGGTTGTGATACAGATAGGACAGCGGCTGCGCGAGCGCCGCCGTATCGGTGCCGTGGAAACTCGCCGCGCCGAACAGGATCTCGATCCCGCGCTCCAGCACATATTCGGCCAGCGCGTTCCACAGATGGAACATCGCCGTCCCGCCGCGATAATCGGCATCGACGCAGGACCGGCCGAGTTCCAGCAGCCGCCGGCCCGAACCGGTCAGCGGCGCCAGATCGAATTCCGATTCCGAGTAATAGCCGCCGACCTTCGTCACCCTGTCCGAGGGCAGCAGGCGATAGACCCCCACCACATCGTCCAGCGTCGCCGGATCGCGGCGCGGGTCGATCAGCAGCAGATGGTCGAAATAGGGATCGAAGGCATCGCACTCCAGGCGCGCGTCGTGATCGACCAGCGCGCCGTCGCCGCCCAGCTCCTCGACGAAGACCTTGTAGCGCAGCCGCTGCGCTGCGCGCAGGTCGCGCTCGTCCCGGGCGAGGCGCAGGATAAAGGCGGGATCGTCAGGGATCATTCCGGCTCCATCGCGGTCGGCGTTCCGGCCCGTCTCTTAGGTGCTGGACCGGCGCAATGCAACCGTCACCCGGGAAGCTGATCGTTGGACATTGCCTTTTGGTTGTGCAACAGTCTCGCTACACGCCGAAAACGGGTATCAACCCGACCCTTCGGCTGTCGATCACCACTTTGCCGGCATGCTCGAAATTCACGGTGACCCGGCCGCCGATGTTGGACTGGACCTGCCCCAGGCCCCAGTCCGGTTGTGTCGGATGTCTGACGATCATCCCAGGTTCCAGAAGTCCGTTCATCTCATTCCCCCGGATCCCCGATGACCGAAAGCCCCGCGACTGTGACGCCCCTTCCCGCCCTCGACCTGCACGATCTGATCGGATCGCGTATCTGCCACGATCTTATAAGCCCGATCGGCGCCATCGGCAATGGCGTCGAGTTGCTGATGATGGACGGCGGCGCGAAAAGCCCGGAAATGGCGCTGATCGCCGAAAGCGTCGCCCATGCCAACGCCCGCATCCGGTTTTACCGCGTGGCCTTCGGCGCGACGACGGCGGATCAGCGCATCGGCAGCCGCGAGATCGGCGGCATCCTGTCCGATCTGACCCGGGGCGGCCGGCTCGCCGTCGAATGGCATGGCGCGGCGGACCTGTCGCGGGCGGGGGCGAAGATGGCCTTCCTTGCCTTCCTGTGCCTCGAACACGCCCTGCCGCTCGGCGGACGAATCGTCCTGGCGGAAGAGTCTGGCCGCTGGCGCATCACCGGCAGTTCGGTCCGCCTGCGGATCGAGCCGGACCTCTGGGCGTATCTGGTGCCGCAATCCGACCGCGCACCCGCGCCGGTCAGCCCGGCGCAGGTGCAGTTCGCCCTGCTGCCGCGTGTCGCGCGCGAGGACGGACGCCGGATCGCAGTTGAACAGGGTCAGGACGCGATCACCATCGCCTTCTGATCCACCCGGACCTGAACTGCGGCTCTGACCACGGTTGTGCCCGGACCCCTACCCCGGCCTGGACCCTAACTGCGGATCGTGCCGTCGCCCGTCACCAGATATTTGAAACTGCACAATTGCTCGGCCCCCACGGGACCCCGCGCGTGCAGCTTGCCGGTGGCGATGCCGATTTCCGCCCCCATGCCGAACTCGCCGCCATCGGCAAACTGGGTCGAGGCGTTGCGCAGCAGGATCGCCGAGTCCAGTTGCTGAAAGAACGTCTCCGCCGTCTGGTCATTCTCGGTCAGGATCGCTTCGGTATGGTTCGATCCGTATTTGCGGATATGGGCGATGGCCTCGTCCACCCCGTCGACCAGCTTCGCCGCGATGATCATGTCGAGAAACTCGTGCCCGAAATCCTCAGGATTAGCCTTCACCGTGCCGGGGATCTTCAGCAGCTCGCCCTCGGTTCTGACCTCGACCCCGGCTTTCAGCAGATCCTCGATCAGCACCGCACCATGTTGCGTATAGAACCGCCAGTCGATCAGCAGGCATTCCGCCGATCCGCAAACCCCGGTGCGCCGGGTCTTGGCGTTCAACACGACGCGACGGGCCTTTTCCAGATCGGCATCCTTGTCGGCATAGACATGGCAGATGCCTTCCAGATGCGCAAAGACAGGCACCCGCGCCTCGGCCTGGACAAGACCCACCAGTCCCTTGCCGCCGCGCGGCGCGATCACGTCGATCCAATCGACGGCGGTCAGCATCGCCTGCACCATGCCCCGGTCGCGGGTCGGCACCAACTGGATCGCCGCCTCGGGCAGATGCGCCGCGCGCAGGCCCTGAACCATGCAGTCGTGGATCACCTCCGAGGTGCAGAAGCTTTCCGAGCCGCCCCGCAGGATCACCGCATTGCCGGATTTCAGGCAAAGGGCGCCGGCATCGGCGGTGACGTTGGGCCGGCTCTCATAGATCACCCCGATCACGCCGAGCGGCGTCGCGACCCGCCGGATGTGCAGCCCGTTCGGCCGGTCCCATTCCGCCAGCACCCGGCCGACCGGGTCCTTCTGCTCGGCGATGGCGCGCAAGCTGTCAACGATCCCGCGCAGCCGGTTTTCGTCCAGCCGCAGCCGGTCGAACATCGCGGGGGTGATCCCCTTCGCCTGCGCCGCATCCATGTCGAGCACATTGGCGTCAAGGATCTCCTGCCGCCGGTCGTTGACCGCCGCGGCCGCACTGACCAGCGCCGCCGCCTTGCGCTCGGATGAGGCGCAGGCCAACTCGGCCGCCGCTGCCCGCGCATTGCGGCCAAGTTCCGCCATAAGGTCCGAAATCTGCCCGTCCATCGCCATCCCTTTCCCGTCCGCCCGGCGGGGCTTTCGCGCATTCGTCCCGGAACCATCAAAGGCCCCGCGCCGTCTCCCGTGGAAACCGCCTACACCACCATATCGTCGCGATGCACCAGCACCGAGCGGCCCTCGTAGCCCAGAATCCCGGCGATGTCGCCGCTGCGATGCCCGGCAATGGCCCGCGCCTCGGCGCTGGTATAGCGGGTCAGCCCCTTGCCCAGCACCACGCCCTCGGGCGACAGGATCGCCACCGGCTCGCCCCGCCCGAATTTGCCTTCGACCGCGATCACGCCCGCCGGCAGCAGGCTCTTGCCCTGGCCAAGCGCCCTGACCGCGCCGGCATCGACCCGGATCCGGCCCTTTTCCTTCATCGCATTGATCCAGCGCTTGCGCGCCGCC
>JAATGA010000164.1 GCA_015654855.1 Rhodobacterales bacterium | reverse complement strand
CCGCGCCGATGATCGCGCCCTGACCGACGCGCACCCATTGATGCACGCCCGACAGCCCGCCGATGATCACATCGTCGCCGATCACGCAGTGACCGGCAATGGCGGCCTGGTTCGCCATGACCACGCGGTCGCCGACCTGGGCGTCGTGGCCGACATGGGCGCCGGTCATCATCAGCACATCGTCGCCGATCCGGGTCACGCCGCCGCCGCCCTCGGTCCCGGTGTTCAGCGTCGCGCCCTCGCGGATGCGGCAGCGCTTGCCGACGACCAGCCGCGTGCGTTCGCCCCGGAACTTCAGATCCTGCGGCACCTCGCCCACGCTGGCGAAGGGGAAAATCGTGGTGCCCTCGCCGATTTCGGTCCAGCCGGTGACGACCGCATGGGATTTCAGCACCACATCGGGGCCGAGCGTCACCTCCGGCCCGACGATGGAATAGGGGCCGATCTCGCAGCCGGGGCCGATGGTCGCGCCGGGCTCGACCACGGCGGTGGGGTGGATGCGGGCCTCGGGCGAGACGGTCATCGCGTCATGCCTTCGGCAGGTCGAACATGGCGGTAAAGCTCGCCTCCGCCGCCAGTTCGCCGTCGACGATGCCGCGCCCCTCGAACTTCCAGACCTTGCCACCGCCGCGCAGCGCGCTCACATGCAGTTCCAGCACGTAGCCCGGAATGACCTTGCGGCGGAACTTGCAGGCGTCCATCCCCATGAAGAAGACCTTGGCGCCCTTGTCGGCAAGGTCCAGCGAGACGCCGACCAGCACCCCCGCCGTCTGGGCCAGCGCCTCGACGATCATCACCCCGGGAAAGATCGGCATTCCGGGGAAATGGCCCTGGAACTGCGGCTCGTTGAAGGTGATATTCTTGACGCCCACGGCCGATTTGTTGGCGACGATGTCGCGCACCTTGTCGACCAGAAGAAAGGGATAGCGATGCGGAATGATGCGCTGGATCAGTTCCATATCGGCATGGGTCACGGCATCGGTCATCTTCACTCCTTCGGACGGTCCCTGGCGGGTGCTTCCTGACTAGCAAGCGCCGCAGGGCGAAACAAGTCGGGCCGTCACGGCGCCGGATCGACCGGCGCGGGGACGCCTCCGGCGGGCGCATCGCCACCCCTTTCGGCCCCCGGAGCCAGCGGTCCGGGCGATTTGCGCGAACCCGATCCGTCGCCGAGCGTCGCGTTGATCCGGGCGACGGCGGCATCGGTGATGTCGATGCGGCCAAAGGCCATGACGATGGCCTTCTTGTCGATGATCGCGACGATGCCGCGTTCGGCCATCACCTCGGCGAGAATCGGCATGGCGCGTTCGTAAAAGGTGCCGCGCAGCCGGTCCTGGCGTTCGGACAAGGCCCGCGCCTTGGTGCCCTGGCGCTTGCGGATGTCCTCGGCCTTGGCATCGAAGGCGTCGGCGAGTTTGCGGAATTCGTCCAGCGGCAGCCCTGCGCGCCGGTCGGTCAGTTCCTGCTCTTCCGTTTCCAGATCGGCCTCGATCCCGCGGTTCTCGGCGTTCAGCGCGGCGACCTCGCCGTCCAGCAGCTTTTGCAGCGCCTGGCCGTAAAGGCTGTCGCCGAAGAGCCTGTCCTGGTCGAGGGTCGCGACCGGCATCGGCTGCGGCAGGGCCGGCAGTCCGGCCGCCTCTGTTTGCGCCCATGCCGGGGCTGCCGCAGCCCAGGCCGCCAGCGCAAGCCCAAGCCCGCAAACTGCGCGCCGGACGGACATCAGAACTTTGTCGAAATGGTCAGGTCGAACGCCTGCTCCTTGTCGTAATCCTCTTTCGCCAGCGCCTTGGAGAAGTTGAAGCGCAGCGGACCGACCGGCGTGGTCCAGAAGATCGACAGCCCGATGGACGAGCGGATGTGGAAGGCGTCCGAATCCGCCAGATCCACGGCGAGCGATCTGCTTTGCGAATCGAGTCCCCAGACCGAACCCACATCGAAGAAAGCCCCGGCGCTGATGCCGTATTCTTCCGGCAGGCCGATCGGGAAATCGGCCTCGAACCGGGCGACGGCGAAGTAGTTGCCGCCGAGCGGATCCTCGTTGCCGGCGCCCATGTCACGCGGGCCGATACCGTTCGACTTGAAGCCGCGGATCTTGCTGTTGCCGAAATAGCGGTCGGTGACGCGGGTGCTGTAGTCGCTGTAGCTGGTGACGACGCCGCCCTCGAAGATGGCGCGCACGGTCACATCCTCGTGCCAGACGCGCTGTTCCGCCATGGCGAAAAGCGAGGTCTGTATCGTCTTCACATCGCCGCCGAGTCCGGCGAAATCCTGGCCGAAGCGCACGAGGATCCCGCCCTTCGGGTTCACGCCGGTGATGCGGTTGTCATAGCTCCAGGTGTAGCCGAGCGAGCTTTTCAGCGGATCGCCCTGGTCTTCCTCATAGGCGAGAATCGGCGAAGAGGCGGCGGCGACATATTCATCGTCGGTGGTGTCGGGATCGTCCGCCGTTCCCCGGTCCACACCCGTGATCTTGTCCTTCGCGGCGGTATAGCGCAGTTCCAGCCGCGACGCCTCGCCCACCGGGAAGGTGATGGACGGGCTGATGCCGATCCGCCGGGTGTCATAGGCCGAGTTCGAGTTCTCGGTCACGCGGTAGAAGGTGGTGAAGGCCAGCCGCAGGTCGCGGCCAAGCAGCCCCGGCTCCGAGAAGGTAAAGCTCGAATCGACCGTATCGCTGCCGGACGAGACGTTCAGCGACAACCCCTGCCCCCGGCCAAGGAAGTTCGATTCCGAAAATCCGACCAGCAGGCCGACACCCGAATCGACACCATAGCTCGCGCCGAAGGTCAGCGAGCCGGTGGGCTGTTCCTCGACATCGACATTGACCACGACCTGATCGGGCGAGGACCCCGCCTGGGCATCGACCTTGGCATCCGAGAAGAAGCCGAGCGCGCGGATCCGCTCCGCCGCCTGCTTGACCTCGCGCGGGTTGAAGGGGTCGCCCTCGACCGTGCGGAACTGCCGGCGGATCACGTCGTCGCGGGTGGTGGTGTTGCCCTCGATGTCGATCCGCTCGACAAAGATCCGCTCGCCGCGGGTCAGCACGAATTTCACGTCGATAACCTGGTTGCGGTCGTCGCGGGTAAAGCGCGGTTCGACCCTGACGAAGTTCAGCCCCTTACGCAGCGCGAGATTTTCCATCCGCGTGACGTTGGTGTCGATTTCGGCCGGGCTGTAGGTCTGGCCGGTTTTCAGCTTGCGCACCGCGTCGAATTCGGCGGCGTCCACGCCCGGGATCTCCGACGCGGTTCCGGTCGCGCCGATGCGGTAGCTTTGCCCCTCGCGCAGGGTGAAGGTCACGAAATAGGCGTCGCGCTCGCGGCTGACCTCGACGGCGGCGTCCAGCACCTGAAAGTCGACATAGCCCCGCGACAGATAGAAGTCGCGCAGCATCTGCTTGTCGACCTCGACCCGTTCGGGCGCATAGGTGTCGCGCGTGATGATCGAGCGCAGCAGGCCCGCCTGCTTGGTTTCCAGCACCTGGCGCAGGCGCCGGTCGGAAAAGGCGCGGTTGCCGACGAAGGACAGCCGCTCGACCTCGACCACCTTGCCCTCGGTGATCTCGAACACCAGATCGACGCGGTTGCCGGCGCGGCGGATGATCTTGGGCGTGACCGTCGCGGCCATGCGGCCTTGGGTCCTGTAGACCTCGGCGATATTGGCGGCGTCGGTTTCGGCCTGGACGGGGGAATAGACCTTGCGCGACTGCGACTGGACGATCTTGGCGAGGTTGTCGTCCTTCAGCCGGGCGTTGCCCTGAAAGTCGACGACGTTGATCATCGGGTTTTCCTTCACCCGGATCACCAGGGTCGACCCCTGCGGCACGACCTCGACCGATTCAAACAGGCCCGAGCCGACGATGCGCTGATAGCTGTCGTTCAGCGCGCCGGCCGAGACCTGCTGGCCGCGCGCGATGCCGGCATAGGACAGGATCGTCTGCGCCTCGATGTTCTGGTTGCCTTCGACCTTCACGCCGGAAAAGGCGTAGGTCTGCGCGGCCGCTGGGGTGATGAAAGGCGCGTAAACCGCCGTCGTGCCAAGCAGAACCGCCGCGACGGCGGGCCGGACGAGACGCCCGCCGAACCTGCCACGCCCATTGCCGCCCAACGACATACCGCCCATGACACCGTCCCGTTTCTATTTGTGGTGTGTAGTCTCGGGAAGTGACTACCCGTTGCGGCGGGTCTTGTCAAAAGGATGCCGCCCCGGGGGCGGCATCTCTGGCGGGATTTCTCCGGCAGATCGGGGCGGCCGGAACAGAGGCGCCATGACGCGCGCGGCGGTGGCGGACCGGGCGTGGCGGCCCCCCGATCTCAGCGGATGATGACCGAGCCGAGGAAGGCCCCGGCGAACAGGCCGACGATGATCGTGCCAAGCGTGAACAGCCGGTCGGCGTTCAGCCAGACCAGCAGCGACAGCCCGCGGTATCCGTCCATAACCTGTTGCATGATCTCACCTTTCCGGCACCGTTTTCGCGCACCGGTCTGGCAGACGAATGTGGCATCATAAGGGCGGCGCGCAGGGCATCGACGCATCTGAAAGCGAAACCGCGCACCGGATGCGAGGGGGCTGCCGCCGGGCGTGGCGGCGCGCGGGGATCCGGTCCGTCGCCGGAGACAAAGCGACGAAGGAACCGGGATACAGGCCCGCGCCGAAGATCCCGCGACCGGCCTCGGAGGGGCAACCGCGATCGGCCGATCAGCAGCGCAGATCGTTCGTCAGACCAAAGGCCATCAGCGAGGCCAGCAGCACCAGCCCGACCAGCATCAGCCCGCGCAGCGCGCGGTCGCCGGGCGGCTT
>JAATGA010000306.1 GCA_015654855.1 Rhodobacterales bacterium | reverse complement strand
TTCGGCGAAGACCTCCTGGCGCGCCTCTGGCACGGTGGCGGGGTCGATGATCCGCTCTTCCAGGCAAAAGGGTGTGCCGCCCGCCATGTGCAGGCAGGTCAGCGCCACCATCGGCCCGCGCCCCGCCCCCCTCGTCGCGCGCCGTTCCGCCGGAGTCAGCGCGCGCTCGCCCCGCGCCAGCAGACGAAAGGCGTAAGGTTCGCCCGTCGCCAGAACCTCGTCCCGGATGTCGTGGATCTCCAGGATCGCATCCTGGGAACGCGGGGCCAGCACCACCGACCCGGCCTTGCGCCGCCGCGCGATCAGCCCGGCACGGGCAAGTTCGTTCACCGCCTTGCTGACCGTCATGCGCGAGCAGGCATATTCCTGCGCCAGCTCCAGCTCGGACGGGATGCGATGGCCGGGCGGCCATTGCCCCGACAGTATCCGCTGTTGCAGATCGCCCCGGATCCGGTCGTGCAACGATTGGGGCGCGTCGGTCTTGGTCATATCGGTTCGCGAAGAACGGGATCCCGGCCTTGTAAACCGGTGGCGGGGGAAGCGGAACCGCCCTCCCGCCGCCCTGCGGCACGGGCCGGATCAGCCGTCGATCCGCGCGCCCATGATCGAGATCGCCTCCTGGTAGACGCTGGCGGCGTTCCATTCATGGATCACGTCGTAATTCGGCTGGCCCTTCTGATAGCCCTGCCCCGGCCGCCAGCCCTTCTGCGCCAGGTAATTCGCCGTGGTCGCCAGCGCGTCGGCCAGGTTGGCCAGGTCGATCCGCCCGTCGCCATTGCCGTCGACGCCATAGCGCAAAGCGTTGCCCGGCAGGAACTGGGTATGCCCCAACTCGCCATGCTTCGCCCCCACGGTCGCGGCGGAGATCGAGCCGCCATCGACCAGCTTCAGCGCACCGATCAGATGCGGGCGGAAGAAGTCCGACCGGCGGCAGTCATAGGTCAGCGTCGCAATGGCCGAGACGACATTGGTGTCGCCCATGAAATTGCCGAATCCCGTCTCCATCCCGTGGATGGCGATCAGCACCCCGGCCGGCACGCCATATTGCCGTTCCAGCGAGGCATAGAAGTCGGGGTTCTTCCTCAGCCGTGCGCGGCCCTGCGAGACGATGGCATCAGCCCCGCGCACCTGCATGAACTTCTGCAAGGTGTATTTGAAGCTTTTCTGGTTGCGGTCGGCGCCGATGGTGGCGCGAGAATAATCCGACCCCATCAGGGCGGCGATACCTCTTTCGCCGACTCCCTCGGCCCTGGCCTCGGCGGCCATCACGGGCTTCCAGCTTTCGTATTGTCCGCCGGTGTCGCTGCATGGGGCGGCCAGCGCCGGGGAGGAAAGGACAAGACCGCAAAACAGCGCGGAAAGGGATAGGCGAAACGACAAAGGGGCGTCCTCCGGCGGCAATGACAAGGCGCGACAATAGCCCGCCGCGCAAGGCACGCAAGCGGCAAAGGATCGGGACGCGCCGGTTCCCCATGCCGGACGAAGCCCGCTTGCGGCGGCCCCGCAAACACGGGACAACCCACGCGAGAGCGGCGACAGGAGGAAGGGTCATGCGGAGCGCGGCACGGGTGATCGCGATCTGGCTGGCGGGCCTGGGTGCCGCGGCGCAATTCGCCAGGGTCTCGGTCTCTTACGCCGATCTGGGGCGGGTCTACCCCGGCCATGGCGACGTGGGGATCGGGGTTCTGGTGTCGGTCGTCGGCCTTGTCGGGCTGATCTTCGGCACCACGGCGGGACTTGCGGTGTCGCGGATCGGGCCGCGCCGGGTGATGCTGGCGGCCCTTGCCGCCGGGGCGGTGCTGTCGGCCATCGAGGCGCTGCTGCCGCCCTGGCCGGTGATGATCGCGGCCCGCATCGTCGAAGGCATCTCGCATCTGGCCATCGTCGTCGTCGGCCCTGCCGCCATCGCGGCGGCGGCAAGCCCGCGCCGGCAGGGGCTGGCGATGACGCTGTGGGCGACCTTCTTCGCGCTAACCTATGCCGTGCTGGCGCTGATCGCGCCGCCGATCCTGGCCTCGGGCGGGATCGCAGCGCTGTTTCTGGGCCATGCCGCCTGGATGGCGGGTTGCCTCGTGCTGCTGGCCGTGCTGATGCCGAAGGACCCGCCGCCCCCGTCCACCGTGACACGGACGGGCGGCGTGCTGGCCGACCATCTGGCGATCTATGCCTCGCCCGTTCTGGCGGGACCGGCGACGGGCTTCGTCTTTTACGCGCTGATCTATGTCGCGACGCTGACCCTGCTGCCGCCGGCCTTTCCGCCGGATCTGCGCGGATTCGTGGCGGCGGGGATGCCGCTGGTTTCCATCGCGACCTCGCTGGCGCTTGGCCTTTGGGTCCTGGGGCGGGTGCCGGCGGTGCGCATGGTCCGGGCCGGTTTCGCACTCGGGGCGACCGCCATGGCGGGCCTTGGTCTCGCCTGGTCGCTGCCGACGGTCGCCGCCGGCTTCGCCCTGCTGATGGCCGCCGCCATGGGCATCGTCCAGGGCGCGAGCTTCGCCGCCATCCCCGAGCTGATGCGGGAACCTGCCGACCGCGCCCGCGCCTCGGGCGCGGTGGCGCAACTCGGCAACCTCGGCACCACAGCCGGCACGCCGGTTCTCGCGGCCCTGACCGCATCGCTGGGACCCGCCGCCTTTGTCGTCTACGCCCTGCCCCTTTGCGCCGCCGGCATCGCCATGGCCGCCTGGCAAGCCACCCGACGCGCCCGGATTTAGGGCGGGCGCGCGCCACCGTCACCGGAAAGCGCCGAAGTTCACCATCCGTTCACTTTTGAGACTTGGAGACTCGGTCCCCATACCCTATCTGTGGCGCTGGTTTTTCCTGAGGGCGGGACGCGGGCATGGCCGAGTTGAAATTCATCGAGATTCGCGGCGCGCGCCAGCACAACCTGAAGAATATCGACATAGATATCCCGCGCGATCAGCTTGTCGTGCTGACCGGCCTGTCGGGATCGGGGAAATCCTCGCTCGCCTTCGACACGATTTATGCCGAGGGGCAAAGACGTTACGTCGAAAGCCTGTCGGCCTATGCGCGCCAGTTCCTCGACATGGCGGGCAAGCCGGATGTGGACCACATCAGCGGCCTGTCGCCCGCGATTTCCATCGAGCAGAAGACCACCTCGAAGAATCCGCGCTCGACCGTCGGCACGGTGACCGAGATCTA
>JAATGA010000071.1 GCA_015654855.1 Rhodobacterales bacterium | reverse complement strand
GCTGCGGCACGCACCGCCTCGGGGTCGGTCGAGCCCGCTTTTTCCAGCACCTCGGCCATCACCTGGAAGCCGACATAGGCATTCATCGACTGCGGTGCGATCGGATCGGCCTTGTACTTCGCCCGATACGCTTCGAGATAGGCGGTTGAACCGGGGCCGAAGCTTTCGTTGATGTCATAGCGCGGATAGGTCACCACCATGACGCCATCGAGGAAATCGGCCCCCATCGCCTCCAGCGTTTCCTTGGTATCGGCGGTTCCGGTGAACATGATGACCGGCGGGCGATAGCCCTGATCGCGCATCGCGCGCATCAGCAGGTTGCTGTCGGGGACATAGCCGGTCGTCACCAGCACATCGGGCTGCGCGTCGCGCAGACGCAGCACGATGTCGGTCATGTCGATGGATTTTGCCGAATAGGCCGAGATGCCGACGACCTCTGCGCCCCCCTCCTGCAGGAACTCTTCTTCGAAGCCCCCGATCGAGCTGCCGTAGACCGAATCCTCATGCGCAACCCAGACCTTCAGATCGGCGGGCGCCTTGCCGATTTCGGCGGCGGCCATGTTCAGGATCGCATCGGCGCTGACCCGGGCAAAGGTCATGGCCGAGGGGCCGGAGCGCAGGAAGTTCGGCAGATTGCGCTCGGTCAGCTCTTCTGCCAGCGCGTTGGTGTCCCAATAAATCTTGTTGTAGGCCAGCGCCGTCTCGGATCCGGCATTCGACACCGCGCTGGTGAAGGTGCCGACGAAAAGGTCGACATTGTCGACCGAACCCAGTTTCTCGACCGCCGCAATGGCCTCCTGGGGGTTGGTGGCGCTGCCACGGACCAGCTCGATCTTCCGCCCAAGGATGCCGCCTTTGGCGTTGATCTCATCGGCGGCGATCTCATAGCCGCGCGTCGTCTCGTCCCCATAAAGCGCAAGCGGGCCGGAATACGGGTTGATCGCACCGATTTTGAGGGTTTCCTGAGCCTGAGCCGGCAGGCCCAGTGCGACGCCAACGCTGATGACCTGCGCGGCGATCAACGTCCTGAATGTGTTACGTGCCACGTCGTTCCTCCTCCAAACGCCGCACCTTCTGACTCGTTCCCGATCCGAGTCCAGCGGAATCCTCCATCCGCCAGCAGGTGAAACTCCATGTAGTATAAGGGTTTTCAAGTATAAGTTCACATTACCATTTAATGTCGAAGTATAACCTTGAAAGATGCTCGGAAGGCTATGGCGTTGATGATCATCACAGCCCCGGACGAACGGCCACCGCCACCGGAACTCTCGGCATCGGCACGGATGCGCCCGACACGATCAGCGGCTATCTGCTGCTGTGGGGTGGCGAAATGCGCATGACGCCCGCTCGCGGCGCCCGACGCCGGCGACGCGCTGCTCATCGTCTACCTGCTGCTGGTGGCCAATTGCCGCTCCTTCCTCGCCCCCAGTCATGTCTTCGGTGCCGCTCGGCATCATTCGGATCTTCCCGGGACATTGGATCGTCGGCATGAACTTCTCCGCCACTTCGATGATCGGCATCATCGCGCATTTCGGAGTGGTAGTCCGAGACGCACCTCTCATCGCAGACTGCATCCAGGACGACCGCGCCCATGGCCTGCCCCCCAACGTCCCGTGCGAGAGGTCAAAGGAGAACGACTGCGTCCGATCCCGCTGAGTTCAGGACCTCATAGCCGGAACAGGACGGTAGCGGAGAGGAAGGCCTTGGGTGATCTGTTGTAGCGCGTGACGACCGTGCGTCGGTCCTTGCGCGATGCGATGCGCGCCGCGATGGAGGTCTCGGTCTCCGACGTGCCGGTACTGAATGGTTCGGTCGCGGTCTGCCCGGACGCGTCGGGGTCGATGTCCCCGCCCGCGAAGGGTTATCGGCAAGGCGCCACCAGTGTCGTGTGTTGCATCGACGTTGCGGCTCTGGTCGCGGCGGCTGTGCTGCGCGAGAACTCCGGGGTCCATATCCTGCCTTTCAAGGTGGCAGTGCGCGAGGTCCCGCCGGAGGCGCGTGACACCATCGTGGCCGATGCCGGGAAACCCCCGGCACCGGGCGGGGGCGGCACCAACTGCCCGGCGCCGCTTTCGATGCTGAACGCGGCACGGATAGCGCCCGATCTGGTGACCCTCGTCTCGGACAACCGGTCCTGGATGGATGCGAACCGGGGCGGGCAGGCCACGACGATGGTGGCGGAATGGACGAAGCTCAAGACCCGCAACAGGGCCGCGAAACTCGTCTGCACCGACATCCGGCCCCATGGCACCACTCATGCGGCAGAGCGGAGGACGTGCTGAATATCGGTGGATTCTCGGATCAGATCGCCGATTTCGCCGCCGGTCGTATAGGCCCTGACCATTGGGCGGCCAGATCCGTGCCGTGAACGGGATGCCTTCGGCCGACATCTGCTGCTCGGTGATGATCACCGATACGGGCCATGTCGATCCGAAGGCGGCGCAGGCGCTCGCCCATTTCACCCCGGCGGGCGCGAGCAGGGCAACCGCTTCACCGTCTCTCTGGATCTGACAGGCCAGTTCCGCGCCAATCCGCTCCTGTCGGGCAACCGGATGCTGATGCCGCCGC
>JAATGA010000397.1 GCA_015654855.1 Rhodobacterales bacterium | reverse complement strand
GGCTTTGTATGAGCCGGTGCATGGCTCGGCTCCCGACATCGCGGGTCAGGGCAAGGCCAACCCGATCGCCTGCATCCTCAGCTTCGCCATGGCGCTGCGCTATTCCTTCGACCTTGGCGACGAGGCGACCCGCGTCGAAAAGGCGGTGGAACAGGTGCTGGCCGACGGTCTGCGCACCGCCGACCTGATGGGCCCCGCCGAAGGCACGCCGGTCGGCACCGCCGCCATGGGCGACGCCATCGTCGCCGCGCTGGACGCGAGCATCTGACGTCGCCGACGGGGCGGCCAGGCGGGATCCGCCGGACAAGGCGCCTGGCCGCCCCGGGACCTCAATAGCGCCCGCGCGCCGGGCGAAGACCCGCGTCGCGCAGGCACTGCTCGGAATAAACCCGGTCGCGGCGTCCCTCGACCCGGATGTCGTAGCCGCAGCCGCGCGGCATCTTCGCCCGAACACCCTCACGCCGCAGGCAGGATTCGGCGAAGACCGTAGCATCGCGCCCGCGCCCTGCGTCGATCTCGATGGCGCAGCGCGCGGGAATGCGAGTCCCGCGCGCGGGCTGACGGTAATCGTCGTAGCGCGGCGAACGGTTGTCGTAACGCCCCTCCGTGCGGTCGTCGTAGTAACGCGGCGGCGCGCGGCGGGTGTCGTTCTTGTCGATCTCGTTGGCGATGATGGCGATCGCCCCAATACCGACCAGCGCCTTCAGGATCTTGTCGCTGTCGGAATCGGCGCGGGCGGGCTGGGTGCCGGCGGCGATCAGCGACAGGGCGACGAGCGCGGCCGCACCCGCCGCGATCATGCGGCCGACGGGATCGCGGCGCGACTTCGGCAGCGCGGCGCGCAGGGTGGCGCCCCCGGCCGGGGCGCGGCGGGCGGGTTCGGCGGCGATGTGGTTCGATACGGACATGTGCAATCTCCTCTGCCGGATCGGGCGGGACCGGATGGGTCACGACCTCATGCCGCCGAGGGGGCGCCGGTTCCCGGCGACAGGCAATATCGGCCCGCTGCTATCGGATAACAGCCGCCAGACGGCTCTGTTCCGCCTGGGCGATATTGAATATCGGCGGCCCCGCGCCCATTCTGCCCGACAACCCTGACCGGAGCCGCCCATGCGCCGCCTGCCCCTCGTCGTGCTGATCCTTGCGCTGGCCGCCTCGCCCGCGGCGGCGGATTGCTACGCGGATTACAAGGCCAAGCAGGACAATCCGCTGCGGCTGCATTATGGCGTGGCGCAGGTGTCCGACGGGGCCTGCAACCCCGGCGCCGCCGCCGCCGAACTGCGCCCGCGCCTGGCCGCCGATGGCTGGATGCTTCTTAACGTTTTGTCCACCTTCGGCCCCGAAGGGCTGGAGGAAAGGAGGGCGAGTGCCGGACCAAACTTCCTCCGTTACTGAGGTTCTCAGATCCGGCAACCGGGTGGTGGGCTTCGGCATCGCCGCCATCGTGCTGATCCTGCTGGCGGCCGCGGTCTTCCTGTTCCTGAACCTGCCCGACGCCAACGCTTTCAACGCGCGGGTGGAGCGGCTGTTCGTCGAGAACGACGATCTGCGCCGGCAGGCCGAGGTCAAGCTGCTGGAGATCATCGCCCAGTCCGGCACCACGTTTTCCGAGGTGCTGACCAGCTATCGGATGGTGATCTTCGTCCTGCTGCTTTTTTCCTCGGCTCTGTTGCTGGCGGCGCTGGTGTTTCTGGTCACGATCATCGCGCTGAACCGCCGGATTTCCACCATCCGCCGGTCGGGGATCGAGGTGTCGAGCCTGATGATCAACCGCGACGGCCGCGCGGTCTATATCAACGACATGGAGTTCAGCCTGACCGGGGCGGCGCTGGAAACGCTGTCGGTCCTGGCCGAGGCGCGGATGGACGACGACGTTCTGACCGGCGCGCAGATCGAGGCGGTGATCTCGGGGCGCAACGAGGCCGATTGCGACGAGGCCGCCGGGGCCACGCGGGTCAAGCGGCTGCGCGACGCGCTCGGCAACCAGATGGTCAGCGAATTGCTGGTCAAGACCATCGCCCGGCGCGGCTATGTGCTGGCGGTGGGCAAGGATGTGATCCGCATGGTCTGAGCGGCTGTGCGCGCCGGTCGGCGTCGCGGCGGGGGTTTCCCCCCTTGATGGCGTTACTCCTATCGAGAGGAACGGGCGGGCCGACGGGCGAGGCCCTGTCATGCCGATGTCGTCTTGCCGTGCCCTAACGGGTTGCGCGTGCGGGGTGGGGGTCCTATATCCCCGGCTTCGCCGTTTTCCTTGGGGACTCACGATGATTCAGACGCCGTTCTATCTGATCGACCGTGCGAAACTCGCCCGGAACATGGCGGTGATGGACCGGCTGCGCGAAGGCTCCGGCGCGAAGCTGCTGCTGGCGCTGAAGTGTTTCGCGACCTGGCCGGTGTTCGACCAGATGCGGCAACACATGGATGGCACCACCTCGTCGAGCCTTTATGAACTGCGGTTGGGGCGCGAGAAATTCGGCAAGGAAACCCATGCCTATTCGGTCGCCTGGGCCGACCACGAGATCGAAGAGGCGGTGGGCTACGCCGACAAGATCATCTTCAATTCGCTGGGGCAGCTCGACCGGTTCGACAACCAGTCGGCGGGGATCGCGCGGGGGCTGCGGCTGAACCCGCGGTTTTCGACCAGCGGCTTCGACCTGGCCGATCCGGCGCGGCCGTTCTCGCGTCTCGGCGAATGGGATGTGGCGAAGCTGATGGGCGTCGGCGACCGGATTTCGGGCGTGATGATCCACTACAACTGCGAGAACCGCGACTTCGACCTGTTCGACCAGCAACTCGGGCGGATCGAGGCGGAGTTCGGGCGCGTCCTGGAGCGGCTGTCCTGGGTTTCTCTTGGCGGCGGCATCCATTTCACCGGCGAGGGCTATCCGGTCGACCGCCTGGCCGCGCGGTTGCGCGCCTTCGCCGACCGCTTCGGCGTGCAGGTCTATCTGGAACCGGGCGAGGCCGCGATCACCAAAACCACGAGCCTTGAGGTCACGGTGCTGGACATCCTGAACAACGGCAAGGATGTGGCCATCGTCGACTCTTCGGTCGAGGCGCATATGCTCGACCTGCTGATCTACCGCGAAAGCGCGCGGATGGAGACGGCCGGCCCCCACCGTTATCAGATCGCGGGCAAATCCTGTCTGGCGGGCGACATCTTCGGCGAGTTCGATTTCGCAACACCCCTGTCCGTCGGCGACCGCATCAGCATCGACGATGCCGCCGGCTATACGATGGTCAAGAAGAACTGGTTCAACGGGGTGAAGATGCCGTCCATCGCCGTGCGCGAGCCGGACGGCTCGATCACCCTCGCGCGCGAATTCGGCTATGCCGATTATGAAGGGAGCCTTGGGTAAGGCGCCCGCTTCCCTCTGTCCTTGAAGGAGACGGTTCGAAGTGAAACGGAATGTGTTGATCATCGGTGCGGGTGGCGTCGCGCAGGTCGTGGCCCATAAGGCGGCGCAGGCGAACGATGTGTTGGGCGATCTGCATATCGCCAGCCGGACGGTCGCCAAATGCGAGGCGATCATCGCCTCGGTCGCCGACAAAGGCTCGATGAAGGTGCCGGGGGTGTTTTCCGCCCATGCGGTCGATGCGACGGATACGGCGGCGGTCGCCGCGCTGATCCGCGAGACGGGCGCGCAGATCGTGATCAACGTCGGATCCGCCTTCGTCAACATGTATGTGCTCGACGCCTGCATCGAAACCGGCGCGGCCTATATGGACACGGCGATCCACGAGGATCCGGCGAAGATCTGCGAGACGCCGCCCTGGTATGGCAACTACGAATGGCGGCGGCGTGAGGCGGCGGCAAAGGCCGGCGTGACGGCGATCCTGGGCGTGGGCTTCGATCCCGGCGTGGTGAACGCCTGGGCGCGGCTGGCCGAGGGCGATTACCTCGATACGATCGACAGCATCGACATCGTGGACATCAACGCAGGTTCTCACGGGCGGTATTTCGCCACGAACTTCGACCCCGAGATCAATTTCCGCGAGTTCACCGGCACGGTTTATTCCTGGCAGCAGGGCGCGTGGCAGTCGAATGCCATGTTCGAGGTGGGCAAGACCTGGGATCTGCCTGTGGTGGGCGCGCAAAAGGCCTATCTGACCGGGCATGACGAGGTGCATTCGCTGTCCGCCCGCTATCCCCGGGCCGATGTGCGGTTCTGGATGGGCTTCGGCGACCATTACATCAATGTCTTCACCGTGCTGAAGAACCTCGGACTGCTGTCGGAACAGCCGGTGAAAACCGCCGAGGGGCTGGAAGTGATCCCGCTGAAGGTCGTCAAGGCAGTGCTGCCCGATCCGGCGAGCCTTGCGCCGACCTATACCGGCAAGACCTGCATCGGCGATGTGGTTCGGGGGACGCGCGACGGCAAACCGGCCGAGGTGCTGATCTACAACGTCGCCGACCACAAGGTTGCCTATGAGGAGACCGGCGCCCAGGGCATCAGCTATACCGCCGGCGTGCCCCCCGTCGCGGCGGCGATCCTGGTGGCCAGCGGCACCTGGGATGTCGGCCATATGGCCAATGTCGAGGAACTGGACCCCAAACCCTTCCTCAAACTGCTGAACGGCATGGGCCTGCCGACGCGGGTCAGGGACGCGGACGGCGACCGGCCGCTGGAACTGTAGCACCAGGGGTCGCGCAGAATGAAAAAAGCGGGTCGTGGTGACCCGCCTTTTTCATTCGCCAAATGCGAACCGCGCGGAAGCGGCCCCTCCGCCCCTGGCACAGGGGCGGGGCACATCCGGGCCCTAGCGGCGCTTGCGGACGACCTTGCGGCTGGTCGCCCGCGCCTTGGCCGCGGCGCGGCCGGGCATCCGCGGCTGATACTTGCCCTTTCCGGCGGGTTTGCCGGCGCGGGGGGCTGCCCCTTCGATCTCCACCAGGTCCAGCACCAGCCCGCCGGTCACCGGGATCGCCTCGGCCAGGCGCACGGTCACCCGCTGACCGATGCCGATCACCGTGCCGGTATCGGCCCCGACCAGTTGTTGCGCATCCATATCGAAATGGAAGAACTCGCGCCCGACCGCGCGGATCGGGATCAGCCCGTCGGCACCGGTTTCGTCCAGTTTCACGAACAGACCGAACCGCTGCACGCCCGAAATCCGGCCAGTGAACGTGCTGCCCACCCGGTCGGCGAGGAAAGACGCCAGATAGCGGTCGGTCGTGTCGCGTTCTGCCGCCATCGACCGCCGTTCGGTGTCCGAGATCTGCTTCGCCGTCTCTTCCAGATGTTCGACATCCCAGGCCGACAGCCCGTCGCCGCCCCAGTTGTGGGCAGAGATCAGCGCGCGATGGACGATCAGGTCGGAATAGCGCCGGATGGGCGAGGTGAAATGCGCGTAGTTGCGCAACGCCAGCCCGAAATGGCCGAAATTCTCGGGGTGGTAATAGGCCTGTGTCATCGACCGCAGGGTCGAGATGTTCAGCAATTCGTCGAATTCCGATCCCTGGGCCTGGGACAGCAGGTTGTTCAGATGGCTGGTCTTCAGCACCTGCCCCTTGGCGAGGGTGAAGCCGGATGCCTCGGCCACCTCGCGCAGGGCGTCGAGCTTTTCGGGACTGGGCTCTTCGTGGACACGGAAGAGCAAGGGGCGTTTCAGCCGGATCAGTTCCTCGGCGGCGGCGACATTGGCAAGGATCATGAACTCCTCGATCAGCCGGTGCGCGTCGAACCGGGCGCGGAAATCGACCGAGACGACCTTGCCGTCGTCCGACAGTTCGATCTTGCGCTCCGGCAGGTCGAGGTCCAGCGGTTGCCGCACGCCGCGCGCCTTTTTCAACGCAGCATAGGCGGCGTAAAGCGGGCGGATCACCTGGTCGAGGATCAGTGCGCAGCGCTCGTTCGGATCGCCGTCCTGCGCCTCTTGCACCTCGGCATAGGTCAGGCTGGCGGCCGAGCGCATCATGCCACGCACGAAGCGGTGGCTGACCTTGTTGCCGAAGGCGTCGAGCCGCATCCGCACCGCGAGGCAGGGTCGGTCCACGCCTTCGTGCAAGCTGCACAGATCGCCCGACAGAACGTCGGGCAGCATCGGCACCACCCGGTCGGGGAAATAGCTGGAGTTCCCACGTTTGCGCGCCTCGCGGTCGAGGGCGGAATTGGGCGTCACGTAATGCGCCACATCGGCGATGGCGACCCAGACGACGAAGCCGCCGTCGTTGCCCGCCTCGGTATCGTGTTCGGCGAAAACCGCGTCGTCATGGTCGCGCGCATCGGCCGGGTCGATGGTGACAAGGGGCAGATCGCGCAGATCCTCGCGGCCGCGCATCGTGGCGGGTTTCGCGGCCTCGGCCTCGGCGATCACCTGGTCGGGAAAATGGTCGGGAATGCCATGCTGGTGGATGGCGATCAGGCTGACCGCCTTCACCCCCATCGGATCGCCCAGCCGGGCGACGACCTGGGCCTGCGGCAGGCCGAGACGGCGGGGGCCGGCGCTTTCCGCCTCGACCAGTTCGCCATCCTTCGCGCCCATGGTCGCGTCGGAGCGCACCCGCCATTCCTTGTCGCTGCCCTTGTCGATGGCGACGATCCGCCCGCCCTCGGCGCCGGCGCGGAAGATGCCCAGAACCCGCGACGGATTGCTGCCCAACTGGCGGATCAGCCGCGCCTCGTAATCGTGGTCCTGGTCGCGCACCGGCGCCAGCCGGGCGAGGATCCGGTCCCCTGCCCCGAGCGCCGGATCGCCTTTGGCCGCGACGAACAGGATGCGGGGCGGATCGCCCTCGCCATCCCATTCCATCGGCCTGGCGAAAAGATCGCCCTGCGAGTCGGGCGCGAGCATGGTCAGCAGCGACACCGGCGGCAGACGACCCGACTCGGCGAAGCTGCGGCGTTTCTTCTCGACGCTGCCGTCGGATTCCAGCTCTTTCAGCATCCGCTTCAGCTCGATCCGCGCGGCACCCTTGATGCCGAAGGCGCGCGCGATGTCGCGCTTGGCGGCTGTGCCGGGATTTTCGTTGATCCATTGAAGGATCTGTTCCTTGGTGGGAAGCTGGTTCATGCCCAAGGCCTAGCACGGGCGCGGCCTTGCCGAAAGCGCGATCAGCCGCGCGCCTGCGCCAGTTTCGCCCGGATCGCCGCCATGTCGCCCTCGCCCGTCGCGGGGTCGAAGCGGGGATAGTAAACCTGGTCGAGCCAGTTCATGAACCGCGCCCGGAACAGCGGATCGAAGCGGATCGCCTCAGGTGCGGCAAAGATCGCGTCCAGTGCCGCCTGGCTGTCGGCCGGGGCGACCAGTCCGGGTTGCGCGAAAAACGCCCGACCAAGCGTCACCACCGGCTTGTCATGGAAAAAGCTCTGCAAGCCCATCGAGGAGTTGAGCGTCACCACCCCCCGGCTGGCCGCGACCTGGGCGAAACTGTCCGAGGCATTGTCCAGCACCACGCGCCCGCCCGCCACCAGCGGCGCGATCAGACGCCCCAGCGGCTCGCGCGCCGAGGGATGCTCCTTCAGCCGCAGATGCCAGCCCTCGGGCAGATGCGCGGCAGCCCGGCCAAGGGCGACGATAAAGCCCTCGATCCCGCCGGTCCATCCGGCGAAAAGCGTGATCTGCGTGTCGCCCGGCACCTGCAACGGGCAGAAAAGGAAGGGCGTGTCGGGCAGCGCGCCCTCGTCCTGGCCGATGTCGGCGCGGCGGGTGGCGCGGCGGGCGGTCATCTTCGCGCCGGCCGCGCGCCAGCCATCGCCATCGTGCGCCGGATCCCCCGCCGCCCAGGCGTCGTAAAAGGCGCGGTCCTGCGGCACGGACCCCTCGGCGTTCACCCCGCGCGGATCCATCGTCACCCGGCCGGGAAAGGGCGCGAGTTCCAGATACAGGGTCGGCGCCCCGGCGTCCCTGGCCCCGTGCAGGAATGCCATCCGGCTGCCGGTCAGCCCGTTCCAGGCCACCGCGATCCGGCCGGGGTGGCGCAGGAAATACCGCCGGGACCAGTTGTATTGCCCGCGGATCAACTGCCGCTTCAGCCAGCCGACCAGGCCCTTGTGCTTGCGCTTGGCCCGGAAGAAGGCCTCGGCCGTGCGGCCGGCGGTTTCGGGAAAGTCGCGAAAGGACACCGGCACGGCGGCAAGCCGACGCGCGCCGCCGTCGGCGCGGCCCACCGCCTCGAAAACGGCATCCTTGTTCTTCCGGCGTTCGGCGGGATAGACGATCATCGCGCGGCCTCCTGTCCGGCCAAGGATATAGCGGTGCGCGCGGCGAATGTCAGTCCGTCCGATCCTCGGCAAAGGCATAGACGGCCAGACCGGCCAGCAGGCTGAGGGCGATGGTCAGGAAGACCGCCGCATAGGGCGCGGTCGCCGGCTCGGCAGGGGCCACGGCGAAGACCCGGCCGGTGACGATCTGCGCCACGCCCACCGCGCCGATGCCGGAGAAGTTCAGAAGCGTCACCCCCCGCCCGGTCAGATGCGCCGGAACGAAGGCCCGCCCATGGGTCAGCACCATCGGGAAAGAAGCGCCGAAAACCCCGATCCCCGCAAACATCGCCATGGCGAAGATCTCTCCCCCCGCCGGCGCCGCCCAAAGGCCGAGCACGCAGGCCGCGCAAAGCAGGTTGCCCGCCAGGATCACTCCTTTCCGCGTGCCGAACACCCGGTCGAGCGGCCCGTATGCATAGTTGCCCGCGACGATGGCCAGAGCCATGACCAGCGAGGCGACACCGATCCGGGTCTGATCGGCGGCGTAGACATCCTCGAAATAGGGGCCGATCCACAGCCCCCGCAGTCCGGCAGCCGGATAATAGCAGACGAACATCATCACCAGCAGCGGCCAGAACTTCGGCATCCTGAGCAGATCGAGGATCGAGCCCTTCTCGTCATGCACAACTTTCGGCGGGTCGCGGACCAGCACCGCCAGCCCCGCCGCCATGACCAGCGTCAGCGCGGCCATGACCCAGAGGCAGGCCCGCCAGCCGAAAGCCCCGGCCGCCCAGGCCAGCGGCAGCGAGCCGAGGATATTGCCGAGGCTGCCGGTTCCCACCGTCATGCCGGCCAGGGTGCCGACGACGGCGGGCGGAAAGCTGCGGGCGAAGATGTAGAAGGCCGACATCAGCACCGGCGCGCAGCCGACACCGATCAGCGCCATCGACAGGTTCAGCGCGCCCGGCCCCCGGGCCAGGGCGAAGACCGCCGCCCCCCCTGCCCCGCCAAGCGCCAGCAGGATCGAAACCGTGCGCCGCGGCCCGATCCGGTCCAGCGCCTCGCCCACCGGCAGTTGCATCGCGGCAAAGGCAAGAAACCACAGGCCCGAGGCCATCGACAGATCCTCGGCCGTGACGCCCAGGTCGGTCTTCAGCACCGGGGTCAGCACGGCGAGGAAAGCGCGGTAGAACTGGCTGAACACATAGCCCGCCACGAGGCAGGCGATACCGGCATACATTCGGGCGCTCTCCCCTATCGGCGGTCAGGCGGGCTGCGCGATCATCTGCCGCTCGCGCACCGGCAGGTGGACGATGGCCGAGAAGGAGCCGACCCCGACGCCGATCCACCAGACCAGCGTGTAGTCGCCGTAGATGTCATACATCTTGCCGCCGAGCCAGACGCCGAGAAAGCCGCCGATCTGATGCGACAGGAAGACGAAGCCGTAAAGCGTGCCCATGTAGCGCAGCCCGTAGATATGGGCGACGAGGCCGCTGGTCAGCGGCACGGTGGCCAGCCACAAGGCCCCCATGACTGCCGAAAAGACCAGCACGCTCGTCGGCGTGATCGGGGCCAGGATGAACCAGGCGGCGGCGATGGTGCGCGCGACATAGATCCCGGTCAGCAGGTATTTCTTGGTATATCGCTTGCCCAGCCAGCCGGCGGTGATCGTGCCGACGATATTCGCCAGCCCGATCACCGCGATCGACATCGCCCCGAGGGCCGAGGTCGTGGTGATCCCCATTCCCGCCAGCGCCCCGTTGGGCGCGATAGGTCCGCAGAACTGCGCGATCATCGCCGGAAAATGGGCGGTGATGAAGGCAAGCTGATAGCCGCAGGAGAAAAAGCCAAGGAAGATCAGCGAGAACGAGGGGTCGCGGAAGGCGCGCTTCAGCACCGTGCCCATAGATTCCTCCAACTCGGCCCGGGTGGCGAGGTGGGGCGAGCGCATGAAGGGCAGCGCGAAGAGCGCGAGCAGGACCACGGCGGCGAAGATCAGAAAGACCGTCTGCCAGGGGAAATATCCCAGCAGCGCCTCGGCCGCCGGGGCACCGAAAACCTGCCCCGCCGAACCCGCCGCCGTCGCGATGCCTAGCGTCAGCGAGCGGTTGTCGGGCGAGGCGGCGCGACCGACCACGGCCAGGACCACGCCGAAACCGGTGCCGGCGATGCCGAAGCCCACGAGGATTTCCAGGAACTGGTGTTGCAGCGGCGAGACCGCGACCGAGGACAGCACCAGACCCAGGGCATAAAGGATGCCGCCGCCGATGATCGCCCGCCGGTCGCCGAACTTTTCGGCCAAAGCGCCGAAGATCGGCTGGCCGATCCCCCAGGCGAGGTTCTGGATCGCGATGGCCAGGCTGAACTCCGACCGGGCCCAGCCGAACTCCTGCGCGATCGGGATCTGGAACACCCCGAAGCTGGCCCTGACGGCGAAGGAAAGCATCAGGATGACGCAGCCCGCGATCAGAACCGGTGTGAACAATGGCGCCCTGGTCATGGCTTCCCCCCGAAACAGAGGGGCAAGGTCCTGCCACGGCCTGCGCGCGTCAATCGCATTCTTGTGATGGAAACAATTCACGACCTTGATGCCGCGTGCCGGTGCAGGCCCCGCCGGATCGCGTCCGCACAGCAGGAACTTTCAGGAACTCCGCCCGGACTCAGCGAAGGCCCGCGCGGCCTGCCGAAGGAAATCGCCTCAGGCGGTGATGAAGTTGCGCACGAAATCGCTCGCCGGACGGGCGCGGATGTCGGCCGGTTTGCCGATCTGCTCGATCCGGCCCATCGACATGACCACCACCAGGTCGGCAAGCTCCATCGCCTCTTCCTGGTCGTGGGCGACGAAGACGGTGGTCAGCCCCGTCTCGTCATGGATGTCGCGCAGGCCCTGACGCAGTTCCTTGCGGACTTTGGCGTCGAGCGCGCCGAAAGGTTCGTCGAGGAGCAGCATCCTCGGCTCGATCGCCAGCGCCCGGGCCAGAGCCACGCGCTGCCTCTGGCCGCCCGACAACTGGTTCGGATAGCGCGCGCCGATCTGGGGCAACTGGATCAGTTCCAGCAGCTTTTGCACGCGGCGGGCGATTTCCGCTTTCGGCGGACGGGTGGCGCGGGGGCGGGCGCGCAGCCCGTAGGCGATGTTCTCGAACACGGTCATATGGCGGAACAGCGCATAGGACTGGAACACGAAGCCCGCCCGCCGTTGCTGAACCGTCAGCCCGGTCGCGTCCTGCCCGTCGAAGAGGATGCGCCCCGAGGTCGGGTATTCCAGCCCGCCGAGGATGCGCAACAGCGTCGTCTTGCCCGACCCCGACGGCCCGAGCAGCGCCACCAGCGCCCCCGACGGCAGGTTCAGCGAGACCGGCGTCAGCGCCGCGGTGCTGCCGAACTGTTTGGAGATCTCGTCGATTTCGATATGCATCGCGGCGTTCCTTCGGCAGGTGTCGGACCGTCCCCGGCCTCTGCGGGGACGACAAAACGTTCAGTGGCGGCGTGTCGCGGCGATTTCATCCGCGTGCCGGATTTCGAGGATTGTCTTCAGCAGCAGCGTGACGAGCGCCAGCAGCGTCAGCACGGCGGCGAGCGAGAAGGCCGCGACCGAGAGGTATTCGTTATACTGCATCTCGATGGTGATCGGCATGGTCGCGGTCTGGCCCCGGATCTTGCCCGAAACCACTGCCACCGCACCGAATTCTCCCATGGCGCGGGCGTTGCAGAGCAGTACGCCGTAGAGCAGCGCCCAGCGGATGTTGGGCAGGGTCACGGTGCGGAACACCCGCCAGCCCGAGGCGCCGAGGGTCAGCGCCGCCTCTTCCTCGGCCCGGCCCTGCTCGATCATCACCGGGATCAGTTCGCGCGCGACGAAAGGAAAGGTCACGAACACCGTCGCCAGAACGATCCCCGGCAGGGCGAAGACGATGGGAAAGCCCTGGGCCACCAGCCAGCCGCCGGCCAGCGAATTGGCCCCGAACATGAAGACGATGCAAAGCCCCGCCACCACCGGCGAGACCGAGAAGGGCAGGTCGATCAGCGTGATCAGGAAGGCCTTGCCGCGAAAGTCGAACTTGGTGATGAACCAGGCGGCGGCAATGCCGAAGACCGCGTTCAGCGGCACCGAGATCGCGGCGATCAGCAGGGTCAGCCGGATGGCCGAAAGCGCATCCTTGCTTTGCAGGCTTTTGACCGCGGCGACCGCGCCTTTGGCCAGCGCCTCGGCGAAGACCACGATCAGCGGGGCGAAGACCAGGATGGCCAGGCCCGCGACGGCGATCAGGATCAGGCCCCGGCGGACGGCGGGGCTTTCCTCGGTCGCGGCGCGAAAGGCGCGCGGGCGAGGCGGGGCGGCAAGGGTGGTTGCGTCAGACATTGCCGATCCTCCTGCGGCTCCAGACCTGGATCAGGTTGATCACCAGCAGCATGGCGAAAGAGATCACCAGCATGGCGATGCCGATCGAGGCGGCGCCGTCGTAGTTGAACTCTTCCAGTTGTATCACGATCAGCAGCGGTGCGATTTCGGTCGCAAGCGGCTTGTTGCCCGCGATGAAGATAACCGAACCATATTCGCCGACCGCCCGCGCCAGCGACAGCGCAAAACCTGTCAGCGCGGCGGGCAGCAGCGCCGGCAGGATCACGCGGTAAAGCGTGTAAAGCCGGCTCGCGCCGAGCGTGGCCGAGGCCTCTTCCACCTCGGTCTCCAGTTCCTCGACCACCGGCTGGACGGTGCGGGCGACGAAAGGCAAGCCCACGAAGACCAGCGCGATGAAGATGCCCCATTCGGTATAGGCGATGCGGATGCCGTAATCCTTGAAGATTGCGCCGAAGAACCCGTTCGGGGCATAAAGCGCGGTCAGGGCGATCCCGGCCACCGCGGTAGGAAGCGCGAAGGGCAGGTCGACCGCCGCGTCGAGCAGACGCCTGCCGGGAAAACGGTAGCGCGCCAGGACCCAGGCGAGCAGCACGCCGAAGACCAGGTTGAACAGCGCCGCATAGAACGACAGCCGGAAGGACAGCAGCAGCGCCTTCCACACCCGCTCGCGGTTGATCACGCCCCACATGCCCGACAAACCAAACGAAGCGCCCTGCCAAAGCAGGGCGCCGATGGGCAACAGGACGACGAGGGAAAGCATCGCCACGGTGATCCCCATGCTCAACCCGAGGCCGGGCATGGGGGAACGGTTCAACAGGGGCCTTACCATCGGTGCCTGGGGTCCTTACTTCGGCACGTAGATTTGGTCGAAGCTGCCGCCGTCGCCGAAATGTTCAGGCTGCGCCTTGGCCCAACCGCCGAAGTCGGCGATCGTCACCAGATCAAGCTTGGGGAAGCGTTCCACATCGGCGGGATCGGCTTTCGACGCATCCCAGGCCCGGTAGAAGTTCTTGAAGGCGATGGCCTGACCCTCGGGCGTGTAGAGGTAGTTCAGATAGGCCTCGGCCAGTTTGCGCTGCCCGTCCGACTTGATATTGGCCTCGACCAGAGCGACCGGCGGCTCGGCCAGGATCGACACCGAGGGGACGACGATGTCGAACTGATCCTCGCCCAGTTCGGCCAGAGCCAGATAGGCCTCGTTCTCCCAGGCCAGCAGAACATCGCCGATGCCGCGCTGCACGAAGGTCGTGGTCGAACCGCGCGCTCCGGTATCCAGCACCGGCACATGGGCGAACAGATCCTTGACGAACTCTTTCGGATCCTTGCCGTTCTTTTCAGCCCAGGCCCAGGCGGCGAGGTAGTTCCAGCGCGCCCCGCCCGAGGTCTTCGGGTTGGGGGTGATCACCTCGATCCCCTCCTGCACCAGATCTCCCCAGTCCTTCAGGCCCTTCGGGTTGCCCTCGCGGACAAGGAACACGATGGTCGAGGTGTAGGGCGAGGAGTTGTGCGGCAGTTTCGATTGCCAGTCGGCGGGCAGCTTGCCGGCCTCGGCGATGCGGTCGATGTCGCCGGCCAGCGCCAGGGTGACGACCTGGGCGTCCAGCCCCTCGACCACGGCGCGGGCCTGGGCGCCGGAACCGCCATGCGAGGTTTCGATCTGCGGCGCTTCGTTGCCCTGGGCGACCCAATAGGCCGAGAAAGCCTCGTTGAAGGCGCGGTAAAGTTCGCGGGTCGGGTCGTAGCTGACGTTCAGCAACGATTCCGCCTGGGCCTGCTGCCCGCCGGTCAGCGCCATCAGCGCGACCGCGGCGGCGGCGAGTTTCCCGCGCCAGCCGGCACGGGCCAGCGGCCGGCCCGTCAGGCGCTCGCGGCCCGTGACGATTGCGACGCGGCCGTCGGCGAGGCGCGCGACTTCGGCGCCGCGGGCGGTCCGCCCGTCTTCGAGAGTGATGGTTCTGAACATCAGCGTCTTATCCTTGTCGGTTTCGGTCAGGCCGGTTGCGTGGACGGCCGTGGCGGCGCCCTGAGGGCGGCCGGGGCCGGAAAAGCGGAGGGCGATCATTTTCGCCCCTCCGCCTCGAAGGGTTCGATCCGGGCCTCCCAGACGGACGGGTCGCGTCCGGCCAGCAGTTCCGCGACCGCATCCGCGGGCTGGCGGGTATAGAGGATCAGCGGCCGGCCGTTGACCCGGTGGGTCGCGCCTGTGCGCCTGTCGATCAGCCGGACCGCACAGGTGCGTGCGGCGCCGGCGGGGGGCATGAACCGGCCCGAGGCGGGTATCCCGAGAGCGTTTGCAGCGATCATCCTGTCGTCTCCTGTTCGATCAAGGCGGCCCCGGAGGTCGCCCACAAATATCGACACAAGAAGTCGAGTTTTTCAAACGAAAATCCCCGGCGATTTCCGGTCTGAATTCAGAATAAAATTCTATCACCGCCAGTGCAACCGCCGCCGTCAGGCCGTCGGCACGCCCAGAACCTGGTCGGCCACGACGGTCGAGCGCAACATATCTTCGAGCGTCAGCGATTCGATGATCAGCAGATAGGACCAGAACACCTCGGCAAAGACCTTGCGGATCCGGCAGCTCGCCTCGTCGACGCAATCCTCGCAGCGCTGATAGGCGCGGCGCGACAGGCAAGGCAGCGGCGCGATCGGCCCGTCGATCAGCCGAAGCAGTTCGGAAATCGACACGTCACCCGGCCTCTTGATCAGGCTGTAGCCCCCGGCCCGGCCGCGAATCGAGGCGATGACACCGGCGTTGCGTATCTCCAGAAGGATATGTTCCAGAAAGCGTTTGGGCGTGTCCGACCGTTTGGCGATCTGTTCGATCGTCAACGGTTCGGGCCGTTCCCGCGCGGCCTCGTCCGCCAGCACCAGCAGCGCCTTCAGCGCATATTTCATCTTCTGCGTGATCATTTGCCAGACCTAGATGGAGCCTTCGCAGGAATCAACGCCCGGACAGGTCGTAATTGCGCGTCGGGTGTCGGCTGTGGCATGATTTCACCATACACGACAAACTCACTGGACATTTGTTTTATTTTGGGCGATCTGAACTGCGTCAAAAAGGAGACGGGCATGGACGACCTCGACCTGATCGACCGCAAGATCGTGGCGGAACTGATGCGCGACGCGACCCTGCCGGTGGCGCAGATCGCCGACCGGGTCGGGCTGTCGCAAACCCCGTGCTGGAAACGCATCCAGAAGCTGGAGGCGGCGGGCGTCCTGACCGGCCGCGTGGCGCTGGCCGATCCGGGCAAGCTGGGCTTCGGTCTGACCGTCTTCGTCGGGATCGAGGCGCCGGACCATGGCGCGGAATGGCGCGAATCCTTCGCCAAAGCCGTGGGCGGTCTGCCCGAGGTGATGGAGGCCTACCGCATGGCGGGCGAGATGGATTACCTGCTGCGCGTCGCCGTCCAGGACATGGCGGCCTTCGACCGGTTCTACAAACGCCTGACCGATGCGGTGGCGATCAAGAACGTCACCTCGCATTTCGCGATGGAGCGGATGAAGTTCACCACCGCCTATCCGATCGACACCCGTAACCGCTAGGCCTGCGCGCGCGGGCTGACGGAGAAATATCTTCTCCCGCCGGTGCGATCTTTGGAACCCGGAAAGACGACGCTTCCGGTAGATTAATCTGACAGGACTCGATTCCCCGAACCGCAGGAGGGACCAGATGACCAAGACACTGATCGTCCCCGGCTACGAAGGCTCGCCGGCGCCGCATTGGCAGGCTTGGTGGGCGGCGACCGACCCTTCCGCCGAGGTAGTGGACCTGCCCGACCCGTTCCGCCCCAATCCCGCTTTGTGGGAAACGGAGCTTGCGGGCATGATCCTGCGCCACCCCGATTGCGTGCTGGTGGGTCACAGCCTGGGTTCGGTGCTGATCTCGCGCATCCTGGCCAAATGGCCGCAGTTGCGCATCCGTGCCGCCCTGCTGGTCGCGCCGGCGGAAACCGCCGGAAACGACCGGATCGGCCATTTCGGCCCGATCCCGGAAACCCCCTTCGGCCTGCCCGCCATCGTGGTCGGCAGCCGCAACGATCCCTGGATGCCATTCGCCCGAACCGAAGGCCTGGCCCGCGCCTGGGGAGCTGATTTCGTGGACATCGGCTTTGCCGGACATGTGAACGTCGCCGCCGGGTTCGGCCCCTGGCCTGGTGCCAAGGCTTTGCGCGACCGCCTGGTCGCCGCCCGCACCATTCCCACCGGCAAGACCGCGCAAGACAGAAGGATTGCAGGATGAACCGCCTGTTTCGCAGCAACACCCAGGGCAGCACCGGCTATATCGCGCTGGCGCTTTTCGTTCTCGCTTATGCGGCCGTCGTCGCACTGTTGATCGCGCCCGGCGCTGTGACCTCCGCCCCGCATCAGATCACGACGCTCGCCGACTGAGGCGCGCGGTTTTCGGCAGGACCGGGACAGGTGCGACCAGCCACCTCGGGCAACGCGACTGCCCCGTCCAACCTGCGCCTGACCGATCGCGCCCGGCGTATCCCCCGCTGCGCAAAAGCAATTTGGGAAACCCTCTCTGACAGCGCCCGGAGCGCGTCCGCTTCCACAGCACCGGTCGTTCCGGCAAGCATCTGACGCTTCCCTTTCCGCGCCGCGGCGTTAGACTCGACTGAAAAGTCGGGCAGTGGGGCGCAGGGGGGCGGGAATGTCGGAGTGGTGGCGCGGTTCGGTGACCTATCAGGTATATCCGAGGTCGTTTCAGGATGACAACGGCGACGGGATCGCCGACCTGACAGGGATCACCCGGCAGCTTGACCATATCGCGG
>JAATGA010000472.1 GCA_015654855.1 Rhodobacterales bacterium | reverse complement strand
GACGAATTCGTCGCCGCCGACCCGCGCCACCGTATCGCCCGTCCGCGTCTCGTCGATCAGCGCCCGGCCCACGGCGCGCAGCACATGGTCCCCCGCCGCATGGCCGAGCGAATCGTTGACCTGCTTGAAGTAGTCGAGGTCGAGGTGCATCAGGCTGAACGGCAGCCCCTGGCGGATCAGCGCGTCAAGCTCCGCCTCCAGCGCGCGGCGGTTGCGCAGGCCGGTCAGCGTATCGGTCAGCGCCTGCTCCTCCGCCTCGGCCCAGGCCCCCTGAAGCCGCAGGTTCAGATTGCGCAGTTCCTCCAGCACCCAGGTCTTGGCCTCGACGACATAGAGCAGTTCGACCGCCAGATCGGTTTGCGCGAAATCCTCGACCGTCAGCCCGTATTGCCGCACCGCCTCGATCACGCCGATGCCGAAGGACAGGTTCATAAGAACCCCGCCGCCCGGCAGCGGAACGGCCAGGCCCCGCAGCCCCGGACCGCCGGCGCCGGCGCCGGCCAGCGTCACCTCAAGATGCCCGGCGGAATGGACCGGAATACCGGCCATTTCGGTCGCACAAGAGGGGCGGCGCAAACGGAACAGGCGGAAGAAATCCGCGCCCGCCTCCTGGCCGTCGGGCAGCAGCCGCGCCAGGGTCGGGCCGACCGACAGGATCCGCCCGTCGGCGTCGGTCGCCAGGTGCATCGGCATCAGCCGCGACAATGCCTCGAACGACAATAGCAGCGCCCCCGGAGCGGCGGGTTCCCGGGATTCCGAGAGGAAGGCATCGGGCAGCGGCGGGGCTTCGGGCGGCGCATTCTCCCTCAGGGGGGCATCCTCCATGATCTAGCCCCCTGCCAACTCGAACCGCCGGCCGGCGGCAAAGCTTTGATCCAGAAGGGCGATCATCACCACCTCGGACCCCGGCGAGGCGCCCGGGCCCGCATGTTCCATCAGGACCAGCGCGCCATAGTCGTCCGCCATGGCGCGCAGCAGCCCGGTCAGCACATGGCCCGCGCCGGGAAACATCGCGCCGCATTCCAACCGGAACCGGTAGTCGCCCAGATCGGTCAGCACCAGCGTCGGCAGCACCAGATCCGGCAGCGCCAGCCGGGCACGGCCCGGCAGATCCTCCAGCGAATGCAGGAAATCGGCGAAGCCCGCGCCGCCGAACCGCAGCAGCCGCCGCAGCCGTTCGAGGTTCGGATGCGAGACGAGGTAGGTCCCCATATCCTCCAGCACGGCCTCGCGCGGGCGGGCCAGAACGGTTACGGCGGCCGCGACCAGCGCCTCGGTCATCTGGGCGGGATAGATCAGCATCGGCTCGAACCCCTCCGCCTCCACTCCGGCGGCGCGGCGCACCTGCATCCAGATCTGCGGACCAAAACTGTCCCGCAGAAAACACTGGATCGCCCTGTTGACCAGACCATACATTCCGAACGCCCTTTTCCCCGAAGGGGACGCTAGACGCACCCGGTTAACAATTGCCGAAGCGCCGCCGCCCCCGCCGCCGGACCGGCGGGCAATAGCCGCTAAAATCCAACCCTTTGCCCTGGGTGGATCAGGGCAGCAGGATCAGCCCCGCGCCCTCGGGTCCCGCGATCTGGTTCAGCCGGGCCGAGGACAGCGGCGGCGGAGCGGCCTGCCAGGCGGAGATCAGCGCGCGGGCGGCGGCGCCATAGGCGGGCGGCGCGCCATCGGTCCGCGCGACCTGGCGCGGGATCGTCCCGTCGTCCTGCCGGGCAAGGCCCATGATCGTCAGCGCGCCGCCGGGACGGACCGAGGCATAGATCGCCTCCTCCCCCGGCGCATCGGGCCAGAGGTCGGCCACGACCATGACGCAGGCCGGACGGCCATCGTCCAGGCGCGCGGCGCAACCCTCGGTCAGGTCGCGGATCTGCGCCGTTGTCATCCCGTCGAGCAGCATGTCCCGCGTTGCCCGCGCGCCCTCGGGTTGCAGGGGCAGGACGGATGCCAGCCCGGCGCGCAACACCGCCGGATCCTCCGCCGCCGCAGGTGCGGCACCCGCCAGGCGGGCGGCCAGCGCCTCTTGCCCCGGCGCGGCCGCGAGCCGGTCCAGCCGCGCCAGCGCCGCCCGGCCCGCCGGACCCCATCCGCGAAAGGCGGCAAGGTCCAGGTCCGCGACGGAAACCCGCCCGGCCTCGAACCGCGCCAACTGGCTGCGGGCCGAGATCGCCTGGGCGTTCAGCAGCGGCGACAGCCACAGCGCCGCCGCAGCCAGCACCGCCAGCGCCAGCGCGATATTCGCCCGCCGGATGCGCGCCATCCAGCACGCCCCCCGCAGCGCGGCCAGCGCATAGGCCCAGCCATAGCCAAGCGCCAGCGCCGCCATCACCGCGAGGAACAGCCGGTCGGGCGTCCAGCCATGTTCGGCTACCCGCAGCCACAGCCCCCAGGCCGCAAGGACCGCCGGAACCGGCAGGATCGCGGCCAGCGTCTGCGTCGCGCGGCGCAGAACCGACATCTGCGTGGCGGCAGCGTCGTCCGCATCCACCGCCGCCGTGATCAGCGCCGCCGCCACGGCCACCATGCAGATCAGCGTCACCGTGGCCGAGATGCCCGCCGGCAGGCCCGCCTCCATGCCCCGGAGCGGCAGTGCCACGACGAAGACCGCCATCACGGCCAACAGCGCCGGCACCAGCAACCGCAGCAGGCGGAGCGGCAGCCAGGGCGAGATCAGACGCCCGAACTCTTGCGAGACAGCCAGCCCCAGCCCGAGCGTCAGGCCGGTGACCAGGGCGGGCGTCGCATCCAGCCGCAACACCTGGCCTATCGCGTCGATCCCCACGACCGAAAGCAGCGCATCCGACAGCCAGAGCAGCAGCCAGACCAGCCCGGCGAAAACCCAGGCGACCGCATAGCGCAGCACGAGGCCCCAGGCCTCGGCGAACAGCGCGGGATAATCGCGCCAGCCGCCAGGGCCCGCCGCCGCGATCAGAAAGGGCAAGGGCAGCAACGCCAGCACCGCCGCCGCCAGCACCGAGGGCACGGCGGTCGCAAAAGCCTCGGGCGTGTCGAAACGCCAGGCGGAGAAAGCGAAAAACCCGGTCAAGATCAGCGCGACCGCCGCCGCCCCCAGGGCCGCCCGCACAGGCCGCAACGGCCCGGTCATGCCAAGAAGGCCGATGAAGAAGACCAGGGCAAAGACCGCAAGGCGCGCCATCGGCCAGCCGGAAAGGATCCCGCGGCCGAAGATCTCGGACAAAAGGTAAAGGCTGGCCCCCGCCATCAGGCCCAGGCCCGCCATCACCGCCCGCTGCCGCAGCACCGAATCCATCGTCTTTCCTTCCGCCTCGCCCGGGGCGCGACCATCCGGGTCGCTGCCGGGCGGCACCCTACCCCCTCGGGCGCGGCGCTGCCAGAGAGGGGGGCGAAAGCCTGCGGCAACGGCGATGCGGGGCTGTCGCTTTCGGGCGCGGCGGAAAGCAGCGGGCGCACCCGCGCTCCGCAGCGACTTTCCCGTTCCTGCGGGAACCGATCCGCGTCAGAAATCGGTCGGTGCGCCGCCTTCCTGTTTCCGGCGGGCGACGAAGCGTTCCAGATCCTCCAGCGCCTTGCCGTCGATGGCAGGCGCCTCGTAGTCGGCCAGAATCTGCTTGTAGATCCGGTGCGCGCGCTCCGCCGTCCAGACCGAACCGTCGAGTTGCCAGGCCTCGTAGTTGCGCCAGTCGCTGGCAAAGGGGCTGTAGAACGCGGTGGTATAGCGGTCCTGGGTGTGCTGGCAGCCGAAGTAATGCCCCTGGGGGCCGACCTCGCGGATCGTGTCGATCGCGATATCGTCTTCGGTGGTGGCCCAGGTCGCCTCTTCGAAGTAGCGCTGGATCATCTGCAACACTTCGCAGTCCATCACGAATTTTTCGGGGCTGGCGATCAGCCCGCCCTCCAGCCATCCGGCGGCGTGATAGACCATGTTGGTCCGGCTTTGCACAGCGGCCCAAAGGCTGTTCGAGGTTTCCCACATCGACTGGGCATCCGGCACGTTCGCCGCGCAAACGCCCGAGGATCGCAGCGGCACCCCGTAATGGCGCACAAGCTGCCCGGTCATCTGCGTCGCGCGCATGTATTCCGGCGTGCCGAAGGCGGGCGCACCCGACTTCATATCGACGTTCGAGGTGAAGGTGCCGATCGCCACCGGGCATCCCGGCTTGATATATTGCAGCAGCGCGATGGCCGACAAAGCCTCGGCCAGCGACAGGGCGACCGCGCCCGACATGGTGACCGGCGCCATGGCCCCCGCCAGCGTGAAGGGCGTGACCACCACCGGCTGGCCCCGCCGCGCGTGCCGCATCGCCCCGTCCAGCATCGGGAAATCGTGCTTCAGCGGCGAGACCGAGTTGATGTTGGTATACATCCGGGGCCTGGCCTCGAATTCCTCATGGCTGAGGCCGCCGGCCAGGCGCACCATCTCCATCACATCCTCGACCCGCTCGGCGCCGAGGCTGTAGGCGTGGACCACCTTGTCGGTCAGCACCAGCTTTTCGTAAAGGCAGTCGAGATGGCGAACCGAGGCGTGGATATCCACCGGCTCCACCGGATAGCCGCCGGCGATGTGGATGCAGTTGAAATACTGCGTCAGCCGCATGAAGTCCTTGAAGGTCTCGAAATCGCCGGGCCGCTTGCCGCGCTCCAGATCCCAGGAGTTCGGCGGGGAGGACACGTTGACGAACAGCATGTGCTGCCCGCCCATGATCACCTCGCGCTCCGGGTTGCGCGGGGTGATGGTAAAGCTTTCCGGCGCGTGGGACAGCATCTCCATCACGAAGGCCTCGTCCATGCGGACGTTGGTGCCGTTCACGATGCAGCCGGCCTGTTTCAGGATGCCGACCGCCTCGGGGTTCAGGAATTCGATGCCGATTTCCGACAGGATGCGCATCGCGCCCTTGTGGACGCGCTGCACGCCGTCTGAGTCCAGCGGCTCGGTCGGGCGGTCGGGGTTGACGGGGATGCGCCAGGGCATCTGTTCGATGGCGGCGCTGCCGGCGCGCGCCTTGTTGCCCGCGCGCCCGCCGGCGCGGCGTCTGCGGCCAGGATCGTCGCTCATCCCTCGTCCCCCTTGCGTCCAACTCGCTGTCCGGCAGGATGGACGAAAGAAGCGCGGGGCGCGTCCCCATTGACCGACATGAATGCGTCGTTTTTGACCAGGCCCCGTGCCGATCAGCGCGGAAGCGCGTCGATCCAGGCACCCAGATAGCCGATGTCGGGCAGCACGGCGTCGGCATGAGGGGCAAGCGTTTC
>JAATGA010000357.1 GCA_015654855.1 Rhodobacterales bacterium | reverse complement strand
CCGACGACCAGCCCGCCGATGGTCATCGGCACGATTTCCAGCCCGTAGAGCAGGAACCCGGCCGCGGCACCCGGAAGGATTGCGTGCGACATCGCATCGCCTGTCAGGCTCATGCGGCGCAGCATCAGAAAGACCCCGACCGGGCAGGCCGAGAGCGACAACAAAAGCGCCCCGGCGAGTGCCCGCTGCATGAAGGCGAATTCAGTGAAGGGCGTGATGAACAGATCGACCATCACGCGGCCTGCCCCGCGTGCGAGTGGGGTTCCGGGGCGCACCAGGGGGCGCCATCGTCCCAGGCCTCCTGGAACTGTCGCGAGCGCTGCATGTTCTCGGATGTGACCACTTCGGCAGTCGGTCCCCAGGCGATGGGACGGCGCGCCAGCAGCAGGGCCTCGGGGAACGATGCTCGAACCAGGTCCAGATCATGAACCACCGTGATCACGGTGCGCCCCTCAGCATGCCAGCCATGGATCAGCGCGATGAGCTCGCGGATCGTCTTCTCGTCAACGGCATTGAACGGTTCGTCCAGCAGGATCAGATCGGCGTCCTGCACCACAACTCGCGCGAACAGCGCCCGCTGCAGCTGGCCGCCCGACAGGCTGTCGAGCGGGCGGTTCTCGAACCCGTCAAGCCCGACCGAGGTCAGCGCATCGGCGATCCGCTTCCGGTCCTCGGGTCTGTGACGGCCAAGTAGGCCGCGCAGCTGCCAGAGTCCGAGCGCGACCAGATCCCTGACCCGGGCGGGAAAACTGCGGTCTAACTCAGATTGCTGAGGCAGCCAGGCGATGGTCTGGCCTTCAGTCACCTTGCAGGAACCGCCGAACGGCTTCAGCAAACCGACAATACCCTTGATCAGGGTCGATTTGCCGGATCCGTTCGGCCCCACCACCGCCGTCAGCGTCCCACGCGCAAGCGTTCCACCCAGATGATGGATCGCGGCATGGCCATTGTAGCCCAGCGTCAGATCGTCGAAACGAATCGCCGGCTCAACGCTCCGGGGCTTCATTTCTGGGGTGATTAAGGGCATCAGAGACATAAGGGACTCGTTTTTGATGGGTGATGTTATTACATTCACTTTCTGGAACAGCAAGACGACAAAGCCGAGGATGCGCCATGACCCAGCTTCAGGACCTGACCCGGAACCAGTCACTGGTGTTCGAGCGACTGACCGCCCACGGCGCGCCCGCCAGTGCCTATGACCTGCTGGACGGTCTGCGGGATGCGGGGTTGCGCAACCCCAATCAGGTCTATCGCGCGCTCGACAAGCTGGTCGAATATGGTCTTGTTCATCGGCTGGAGAGCATCAACGCCTTCGTGACCTGCGCACATCCGCATGACCACAAACATGGGCTGATCGCCTTCGCCATCTGCGAAACCTGCGGGCAGGCTGAAGAATTCTCTGACGATTTTGTCGAGGAACGCCTGCGCGGCTGGTCTATGGATCATGCGTTCCGCCTGTCGCGCGCGATCATCGAGATCCGTGGCGCCTGCAAGGCCTGCACAGTGGCCTGATCCGGCCAGGGTACCGGTTAGGCCACGCGCGTCTTGCGTCCGTAGGTGAGTGATGTAATAACATTACCTACCTTGAATCGGATTGCGAGTCCATGCCTGCAGCGCATCAGCCTTCGCCTGTTCCCCTGACCGTAGATCGTGTCGCGCAGATCTGCAGTGAACGAGGCGTCAAGTTTACCGCCCTGCGACGCATCGCTTTCGAGGCGCTTCTGGAGTTCAACGGCCCGGTGGGCGCATACGATCTCATCCGGGCTTTGCAGCGGCGGCTGGGAAAGCCGGTCGGTCCTCCGACCGCTTATCGCGCACTCGAATTCCTGCAAGAGAATGGCTTTGTGACGCGGATCGAGACGCGCAACGCGTTTCTGCCGTCGACCCATCCCGAAGACCCGGCGACGGGTGCTTTCTTTCTCTGCAACCACTGTGGCGCGACACTGGAGATGGATCTGACCGAGCTTGAGGCAGAGTTTGCCAGTCGAGCCGCGAAAGTCGGGTTTCGTGTGGGGCGCCGTGTCGTAGAGCTTCAGGGCACATGCGCCGATTGTCAGGAAACCACTTCGGCTGCTGAGGGACAGAGCCAGGTGGTGAAGGGCGGGCGCGGATGAGCAACCTCCCATTCGCGCCCGTTCCGATTACCCTTCTGACGGGGTTCCTTGGCAGCGGCAAGACGACCGTTCTGAACACGCTGTTGCGGCACCCGGATTTCGGTCGCACCGCTGTCATCGTCAATGAGTTCGGCGAGATCGGACTGGACCATGAACTGGTGGTATCCACCACCGAGACCATGGTTCTGCTGCAGTCAGGCTGCATGTGCTGCGCCCTGCGCGGCGATCTGCTGGACACGCTGATCGAGCTGGCTGAACGGCGGGCGGCGGGCGAGCTGGAGTTCGAGCGGGTGGTGATCGAGACCACCGGGCTTTCCGATCCTGCACCGATCCTGCACACGCTGCTGACCAGCGTCGATCTCTCGGAGCAGTTCGCCGTCGATGGTGTTGTGGTGACCGTCGATGCGGCGACCGGCCTGAACAGTCTTGCCACGCAGGAAGAAGCCCGGCGACAGGTCGCGCTGGCAGATCTGATCCTGCTGACCAAAACCGATCTGCCCGAGGCACAAGAATGTCCGGTCCGGCACGAGATCGCGATGCTGAATGCCGCCGCGCCGGTCGAGGTGGTGTCGAACGGCCTGGTGGCGCCCGTGCGACTACTGGGGCTCGGTCATTTCGACCTGACGATGAAGTCGCAGGCGGCGCAGGAGTGGTTGCGGCAGGAGGCTGTCCCCGTCCCGAAGCTGGTCGACCTCGATGCGCTGAAGCATCTGGACGCGATCCGTTCGGCTTCCTGGGTGATCGAGGAGCCGCTGTCCGCAACGGTATTCGACATCTGGATGGACCTGTTGATGGCGCGAAGGGGCAATGACATCTTGCGTTTCAAGGGGCTGATCCATCTGAAGGATACGCCGCATCCCTTTGTCGTTCATGGGGTCCAGCATATCTTTCACCCTCCGGTCCTTTTGCGCGACTGGCAGGGCGATGACCGGCGCTCGAAACTGGTGATGATCGTGCGCGATTTCACCGATCCCGAATTGCAGGAGCTGTTCTCGGCCCTGAACTCTTTCGAAGTGACCGAGCATGTGCTGCCAGGCGGATATCTCTCTGCCGAGGTGGCGCAATGAGCCAATATGACGATCTTCGAATCCCTGCGCGTGTGACGGTGGCGATCGTGGGTGGCGGTCCCGCCGGGCTCGGGGTGGCGCGGGTGCTGCGCGATCTGGCGATCCCGGATGTCTGGGTGCTGGAACGTGGCCAGATCGGCCAGAGTTTCCTGCGCTGGCCCTCGGGCACACGGCTGCTGACCCCGTCCTTTCCCGGCAATGTCTTCGGCATCACCGATCTGAACGCGATCAGCTATGACAGCTCTCCGGGCTGGTCGCTGAAGCGAGAGCATCCCGATGGCGGGCGCTATGCGCAATATCTGGAGCAGGCGGCGCTGGCCTTCGGGCTGAATGTCGAATGCGGCATCGAGGTGCAGGGACTGGAACCCGATGCCGAGGGCTTCACCCTGCACACCGATCGCGGCGAGATCGGTGCGGATTACGTGATCTGGGCCTGCGGGCAGTTCGGCACGCCCTCGGATGCGGGGATCATCGGCGCAGAACATGCCCGGCACTATGCCACGGTGAGCCGTTGGCCGGATGTTCCTGGCAATGAGGCCTTCGTCCTCGGCGGCTATGAGAGTGGGATCGATGCAGCCCTCGGGCTGGCGCGCGCCGGCAAGCGGGTGACGGTGCTGGAACGCGGTGTGGCCCCCTGGCTCGATGGCGACAAGGATCCAAGCCGGGCGCTATCCCCCTTCACCCGCCAGCGGCTGGATGTCGCGATGAAGGGCGGGGCGATCACCCTGGTCGATCAGGCCGAGATCATCGCACTGGAGCCAGAGCCCGGCGGCATTCGCATCCTGAGCGGCGACGGGTGCAGCTGGCTGTCCCCGCATGCACCGATCCTCGCGACCGGCTTTGCCTCAGGGACCGAACGGGTCTCCGACTGGTTTGACTATGGCGAGAACGGCCTGCCGCTGCTGACCGCGCAGGACGAATCCACCGAACTGCCGGGCCTGTTTCTGGTCGGGCCGGAGGTGTCGCATAACGGGCATCTGTTCTGCTTCATCTACAAGTTCCGCCAGCGTTTCGCGGTCGTTGCCCGTGCCATTGCGGGGCGGTTTGGCGCTGACACCACGGCACTGGAGGCCTATCGCGCCAACAACATGTATCTCGATGATCTCAGCTGTTGCGATGCCGACAAGTGCCTCTGTTGAGGCCGCTTTGACCTCCTTCCCGGCATTCAAGATCAGAGACGGCAGATGACCCTTCACCTTACCAACAGCATGGGTGGCACGAAACAGCCCTTCACCCCGCATGACCCGCGCGAGGTCCGCATCTATGTCTGCGGGCCGACGGTCTACAATTACGCCCATATCGGCAATGCGCGCCCTGCCGTGGTTTTTGATGTCCTGGTGCGGGTGCTGGAGCGGCATTTCGGGCGGGTGATCTATGCCCGAAACCTCACCGACGTCGACGACAAGATCAATGCGGCCGCGCGCGATGCGGGCGTTGCGATCTCGGCGATCACCGGGCGTTTCACCGCCGCCTATCACGCCGACATGGCGGCGCTTGGCGTGCGCCCCCCGACCATCGAGCCGAAGGTCACCGATCACATCCCGCAGATCATCGACCTGATCAAACGTCTAATCGTGGCAGGGCATGGCTATGAGGCCGAGGGTCACGTCCTCTACCCGATCTCGCCGAAACGAGGTTGCAGACCCCGGTGATTCTGGCTATTCGAGTAACGTAATAACATCACGTTTGCGAGGATGCCATGCCAGCCAGCCAGCTCTCCGGCGATAAGCGCCTGCCCGTCACCGTTCTTTCCGGCTTCCTCGGGGCGGGCAAGACCACGCTATTGAACCATATCCTAAACAACCGCGAGGGCCGCCGGGTGGCGGTCATCGTCAATGACATGTCCGAGGTGAATATCGACGCGGACCTCGTGCGCGATGGGGCGGAACTGTCTCGGTCCGAGGAAAAGCTGGTCGAGATGACCAATGGCTGCATCTGCTGCACCCT